>JBBFMJ010000077.1:0-7682 GCA_037478515.1 Thermoanaerobaculia bacterium | reverse complement strand
ATCCAAGGGCAAAATTCAGGAAGATAAGGATTCCTTTGCCAGTTCTCTGGTGTTCTATTGGGCTTATTGTTTTTGCTTTCCTCTCTTCTCTTTTTCTCTCAGTTAACTTTTTCTTTTCCCTTCAAAAAAATGTTCAATTAAAGGTCTTGAAGGAAAAAAACAAAGAATTGAAAAAAACTGTGGATAATTATAAAGTCCATCTGGCAGAGCTGGAAAAAAAGCTCTTGGACTTGGATGCCAAGACAGAAACCCTGGCTCTCCTTTCAGGGCTAGAAACTGTGGAACAGGGCAGTTCTGGTGGAGTAGGGGGTGTATCCTATCCTCAAAATTTAGATAGGGACAGATTTGTCTTTGAATGGAAGGATAAACTCAGCAGAAGAGTTGATTTGCTTTCCCAGAAATGGGAAGAAAAAAAGGCAGTTTTAAAGATTATGCCTACAATCCTTCCAACAAAAGGGATTCCCACTGCTGGTTTTGGTTTAAGATCCAATCCCTTTGGGCAGGGTGCAGAATTTCATACAGGTATTGACATTTCCTGCCCTTCTGGAAGTCCTGTCTATGCTTCTGCTGATGGGATGGTTGTGGAGGCAGATTACTCTGGAGGACTTGGAAAGTGCATAACCCTTTTCCATGGATTGGGGATTTCAACTAAGTATGGTCATCTTTCAAAGATAGTAGTAAGGGAAGGGCAGAAAATAAAAAGAGGGACCCTTATAGGTTATACTGGTTCAACCGGTAGATCTACAGGACCCCACCTTCATTATGAGGTCCTCTTAAATGGAAAGCCAGTAAATCCTCTTGAATATATCCAAGAAAGTTTCTTTTGAGTGAATCCTTAAAAAATCTCTTTTCAAAAATCCCTAAAAATTATGATCTGATAAACAGTATCCTTACCTTTGGATTTGATAATATCTGGAGGAAAAGGGCAGCAAAAATTGCCTCAAATCTTAAAAAAAACTATATTTTAGATGTTTGTACCGGAACTGGAAAACAGGCATTTTATTTAAAAAAATATACAAAAAAAGAGGTTTTAGGGGTGGATTTTTGTTTTCCTATGTTGATGAAAGCAGGAAAAGAGCAAAAATTTCCAGTATTTTTAGCAAATGCTAAATTTCTTCCCTTCAAGGATGAGACCTTTGACCTTTTAACCATCTCTTTTGCAACCAGAAATTTAAATACGACCAGAGATGCCCTTTTAAATACCTTTAAAGAATTCAGAAGAGTATTAAAAAAAGAAGGATATTTTTTAAATTTAGAAACCACCCAGCCCCATTTTTTTCTTTTAAGATTTTTTTTACATCTTTATTCTAAAATTTTCATAAAACCAGTGGGGAGGGCCATTTCTGGCTCCAAGGAGGCATATGCTTACCTTTCTTCAACAATTCCAAAGTTTTATGGAGCACCTCAGCTGGAAGAAATTTTAAAAGAAGCTGGTTTTTCAGAGGTAAAATTTAAATATCTATTTCCCTATGTGGTTGCTCTTCATATATCTAAAAAATAAAATTTGTCTTTTTTTCTAAATTATGATTAAATAAATCCCAAGTAAGAATTTCAGGAGGTATTATGGAATATTCAAAGGGTGTTCAAAAATACATTGAAAAGGCAAAAAAAGAATTAGAAGAAAGAAAAAAATATTTAAAAGAATTAAAAAAGAAAAAATTTGATACCCTTGCAGTCCATGGGCTCTATTCAATGGAAGAAGCCTTTGAAGGGGGAAAGGGTGGGATAATTGAACCCATTTTTCCTTCCACTTCCCAGGCATACAGGGATTCTGATGAGATGGAAGCAGGGCTGGCATATCTTATTCCAACCTGGTGCTATTCCAGGATAGTAAATCCCACAGTCACTTACCTTGAAGAAACTTTAAGTTTGCTGGAGACCTATGGAACCCCTTACTTTGCCTCTGCTTTATGCACTTCTGCTGGAATGGCAGCTATAAAACAAGCAGTGGAGCCCTTTCTGGATTTAAATATACCCTATAAAAAAGGGGTTAATTTTGTATCCACTGCACAATGTTATGGTGGGACTTTTCAACTGTTTAATTTAAGAATGAATGAAAGGGGTGCAAAGGTCAGGTGGGTTCAAAAGCCCTGGGAAATAGGTGAGTGGGAAAAACATATAGATGAAGATACCAGATTTTTATATGGTGAAATGCCTTCAAACCCCCAGCAGGCGTGCTTTGATATAGAAAAGGTGGCAGAACTTGCCCACTCTTATAACATACCTTTAATTGTGGACGCCACCGTGGGGACTCCAGCCCTGCTGAGGCCTATGGCTTATGGAGCAGATATTGTGATACATTCTATTACCAAAACTGTGGGAAGTGGTGGTTTCTCCATTGGTGGAGCAATTGTGTCAAAGGAAAATATTATTTCAAAACACCTTCCTGAAGAAATAAAACAGGATTATGCACTATGGCTTAAACTATGGCCCTTCAGGGATTCGGGTCCCTGTATGTCCCCTTATTCTGCCTTTCTCTTTTTAAATGAACTCAGAACTTTAAGGATAAAGGTCAAACATTATAGCCAGAGCACTATGAAGGTGGCAGAATTTTTAAAAAGCCATCCAAAGGTTGAAAGGGTTGATTATCTGGGCCTCAAAGATCATTTTCTCCATCCCATTGCAAAAAAATATATGAAGCTTGCTGATGAAGATTTAAATCTTTATGGACATCTTATGTCTTTTAATATAAAGGGAAGCGCAGAGGATACAAGGAAGGTCTTTGATTCCTTTAAAATGATTTGGAGGGCAACAGATTTGGGAAGGGTAAAATCTGTTGCAACAATTCCAGCCATTTCAACGCATCAGCAACAGGGTGAGGAAGGGAGGAAACTGGCAGGGATACCACCTACAATGATACGACTCTCAGTTGGTGGGGAAGCCCCAGAAGATATAATCTCTGATTTAGAAAAAGCATTAAGTAAAATATAGGAGAGGATATGGAAGAAAAAAAGCTTGTACTTTTAGGAGATGAAGCAGTTGCCCTGGGGGCATACCATTCAGGGATACACTGTGGATATGCCTATCCAGGTACCCCTTCCACTGAAATTACAGAATACCTGATAGAACTATCAAAGGAAAAAAAGGACTTTATAGCCCGCTGGTCTACAAATGAAAAATGTGCCTATGAAGAGGCCCTCGGGGTTTCCTTTGCAGGGGGAAGGGCAATTGTTTCAATGAAGCATGTGGGCCTCAATGTTGCCTTTGACCCCTTTGTAAATAGTGCCATTGTGGAAATTTTAGGGGGGTTGATGGTGGCTGTTGCCGATGACCCCGGTATGCATTCTTCCCAGAACGAGCAGGACTCCAGGATTCTGGCTGACTTTGCCTTTGTTCCAGTGCTGGAGCCCTCAAATCAGCAGCAAGCATACGATATGACCAGGGATGGTTTTGATTTATCTGAAAAATTTGGTGTTCCCGTCCTTCTTCGTTTAACCACAAGGGTTGCCCATTCCAGATCAGAGGTTAAAATCTCTGAAAAAAGGGAAAAAAATAAGTTAAGGAAGGTCTCTGATCCCAAAACCTGGACCCTCCTTCCTTCAAATGCAAGGGTTCAATTTAAAAAACTTCTACAAAAATATGAAGAATTAAAAAAATTGTCAGAAGAAATAAAGTATAATGAATTAAATTTAAAGGGAAAAATTGGGGTTCTTACCACAGGAATTGCAAGGAATTACTTTGAGGAAGTAAAGAAGGATTTAAAAGAAGATTTTTCACACCTTCATATTGGTTTTTATCCAGCCCCAGAGGAAAAAATTAAAAAATTTTATGATTATGTGGATAAAATTTATGTAATTGAAGAAGGTTATCCCTTTATTGAAAAACGCCTCAGAGGTTTTATTGGTTTGAAAAAGCCAGTCCTTGGGAAACTATCAGGGGATATTCCGCAAACAGGAGAATTAAATCCAGATATTCTTTTCAAGCTTTTTACGGGTAAGGAAAAGGAAGAGTTGAAACCATCAATTGAGCTTCCGCAAAGACCACCTCAACTTTGCCAAGGGTGTCCCCATTCAGATATGTATTATGCCTTAAAAGACGCCTTAAAAGAAATTGGTTTTAACTCCATTGTGACCTCTGATATTGGTTGCTATACCTTAGGTGCCCTTCCACCATATAACGCAATTGAGTCCTGTGTTTGTATGGGTGCCTCTGTTTCAATGGCAAAGGGTGCCTCTGATGCTGGTTTTCATCCAGTAATAGCTGTAATTGGGGATTCCACCTTTATGCATTCTGGAATTACTCCTTTATTGGATGCAGTGGAAGACAACAGCAATATGACTTTAATTATTTTAGACAATTCTGGGGTTGCAATGACTGGTGGGCAACCAACAAAGACCTCCTCTGAGGGTTTAAGGAGGGTTCTGGAAGGGATTGGAATTGAAGATGGGCATTTAATTTTTTTGGACTTGCATCCGCAAAAAATTAAGGAAGTTAAAGAGATTTTGGTAAGAGAAATTAATCATAAAGGTTTATCGGTAATAGTTGGAAGAAGGACCTGTATTGAAATAGCCAAAAAAAGCAAATAAAATAAAAATATGAAAGTAAGGGCTTTGGGACTCCTCTCTGGTGGGTTGGACTCTTCCCTATCAGCACTACTCCTGTTAAAACAGGGAATAGAAGTTGAAGGTTTATATTTTAACAATGGTTTTTGCATAATTGAAGCCCAAAAGAAATTAGGAAAAAAAACTTTAAATCCAGTGGAGGATTTTGTTTCCAAATACAAAATAAATCTAAGATATATTGACATAAGGGATGAATTTCTGGAGATTTTAAAAAATCCAAAGTACGGCTATGGCTCTGCCTTTAACCCCTGTATTGATTGCAGGATAATGATGCTTAAAAAAGCAAAGGAAATAATGGAGGATGAAAACTTTGATTTTATTTTTACTGGAGAGGTCTTAAAGCAAAGGCCAATGACCCAGATGCCTAGGACTTTAAAACTCATTGAGATAAAAAGTGGATTGGAAGGGCTGATTGTAAGGCCCCTTTCCCAGAAACTTCTACCTGAAACCATACCAGAAAAAAAAGGTTTAATAAAGAGGGAACTTTTAATGGACATTGAAGGAAGGGGGAGAAAAAAACAGATAAAACTGGCTAAAGAATTGGGGCTTTCAAATTATCCAAGCCCTGCGGGTGGGTGCTGTTTTTTAACAGATAAAAATTATAAAGGAAGGTTTCTTGATTTAATAAATTATAAAAAGGAAATAAAGCCAGTTGAATTTTTTTTAATTAAAATTGGAAGGCATTTCAGGTTATCAAAAGATGTAAAACTGATAATTGGAAGGGATGAGAAGGAAAATGAAATTTTAATGGAAAAGAGTAAGGGTTTTATCCTTCTGGTTCCCTCAGAACCAGCTCCTTATGGAGTTTTGGACTTGACAAAAGATGAAAAAATTTTAAATTTAGCAGCAGAGATACTTTTAAGTTTTTGCAAAAGGAAAAAAGAGGTCTTTATAGATTTTCATTTCCCCGATGGAGAAATTATTAAATTAAGCAAACTTCCTGAGCAAAAAAGTTTTGAAATTTATAAAATAAAGTAATCTATAAATGAAACTCTGAAAAATAAAAAAGAGAAAAGGGTAAATAACAATTTTTTCAAAAATTTACTCAACCCACCTTCCATTTTTATAATATAAAATTCTAATCTTACCAGAGGTTGGGTAAACCCTTACGACTCCTTGAAGTTTAACTCTGTCTGTAAAATAAACACTCCCCGGGGATGAAGCACCAAGGGGTGAAAAACTGCATATATTGCTTGACCCAAATTTTATAGGGTCTTCTGGACTTTCTATTTTCTTATTTGTCTCTGGCTCCCTTATATTCTTTGATAAAATCCCTGGCTTTATATGTTCTGAAAACTTAATCCTCCTCCATCCTGTCAGAGGTATATCTGTTTTCTTTTCTATTTCTTTCTTCCTTATCCCATTCCCATTCCCATCTTTGTAAATTCTATAGCCCAAACTTAAATCATTGTTTAATTTAAATAGCACTCCCACATAACAATTCCTGGTTATTGCCTCCTGCCTGGTGCTCCTCAATACACTCACTATATCCCTTAAACTCTTCTCAAGAGAAGTCCTCTTTATGTAATAGTTTGAAAGTGCAGGGATTGAAACTGATAGAAATAATCCAACTATAAAAAGCACCACCATTGCCTCAATTAAACTATATCCTTTCTTCATCTCTTCCTCCTTGAAAAAAGGGAAGCGGGGCACAAAGCCCCGCTTTTTACTTTGCCTTCCTTGAAAGTTTTATCTTTTCTTTCAAGGTGGTCTCCCCAGAAAGGGCAATGTAGGGTTTCAAGGTTTCAAATAACTTTTTCCCAATTCCCTTTACCAGCATTAAATCCTCTAACTTCTGGAATTTTCCATTTTTCTCCCTGAACTCCACAATTCTTTTAGCCACTACATCACCTATTCTGGGAAGGTTTTTTAGTTCTTTCTCAGAAGCAGTGTTGATGTTTACAACACCTTTTGTGCTTGTGGCATCTGCCAGAAGCCCTAACCCAAAGACCAGAACCATAAAAATGCTTAAAAAAAAGTGTTTCATAAGACCTCCTTAAAATTTTTTATTTCCCTCCACTTACTCCCATCCTTTTATTTGCACCCCTTATGCCAGAAAATTAAAAATTCCTAATTTGCGGAAAATTCAAATAATTTCAATTTTTTAAAAGGAAAAATCTTTTTCAAATTGTGGAAAAATCTTTTTCTTTAGAAAAATTTTTTTCCATATGACAAAGAGAAATTTTTTTTATATAATTCTTAAATGGAGAAAAAAAAAGAAATGCTTTTCCTGGCACCCTTTCCTCCCCATAAAGGTGGAATTGCATATTATTCAGAGGAGTTTATAAAAAATGCGCCAGATAATTTAATTATAAAACCAGTGGGTTTTAAGAGGGTCTTTCCAAAAATTTTATACCCTGGCTCTTCCATTAAAAAAAGGGAGGAAATGGGGGAGTTTCCACTTGAAATTGATTCATTAAATCCTTTTACCTGGGATTATCCTTCTTCATTAAATTTAAAAGAAGAAGGAATTTTTATAATTTCCTACTGGACTTCCCTTTTATCTATACCTCTTTATTTTATTGTTAAAAATTTTAAAAAAAGGTATAAAAAATGGAAAATAATTTTATGGTGCCACAATGTAGAAGACCATAGAAGAATATATTTCTTGGAAAATTTTAAAAAAAAGTTATTCAAAGAAGCAGATGGGCTCATTGTTCATTCAAAAAAAGCCCAAAGGGAAGTAAAAAATTTTTTTGAAAAAAAGGTCCTTTTATCTTTTCTGCCCATACACCCTTTGCCTTATGGGCTTATTGAAAAAGAAAAGGCAAAGGAAGGAATTGGGCTCAGAAAAGAGGATAAAACAATCTTATTTTTAGGAACAATTAGAAAATATAAAGGCATTGAAAATTTAATCCAAATTGGGAAAATTTTAAAAGAGAGGGATTTTAAATTTATAATTGCAGGTGATTTATGGAGAGAATGTAAAAAATATGTAAAGGACTTTAAGGAATTAAATTTTATTACATTTTTTGGATTTCACAGCTGGGAAGAAATTATAAAATTTTTGTCTTTATCTGATTTGCTCCTGATGCCCTATGAAAGTGCTTCTGGCTCCGGTATTTTAATGATAGCTTATTATTATAGGTTGCCCTTTTGTATAACTGGACTGGAAGAATT
>JBBFMJ010000076.1:0-7689 GCA_037478515.1 Thermoanaerobaculia bacterium | reverse complement strand
CCCACCAGATCATAGGTTTTCCAGCAAAAAGATGGAGGGGCTTCCCATAAAATCTTGTAGAACCCATTCTGGCTGGAATAACAATAAGACAGGACACAAATAATTTTATCTTAAATTATTCTAAAAGTCAAAAAAAATCTAAAAGGAATAATCTATATTTTAATTCTTTTTTGAATAAGACCTTAACTGATTTACCAATTGATATGTCAAAACTTGGGTATAATACTCTCTTTGTCCTTCCCATATGGGTGCCACCAAATATTCATACAACTCTCCATCGGGATTGCTTTTCCAGAACATCTTTGTTTTTGAAGGGTTTAAAATAAAATCCAGTTCTTCTTCATCACATCTGGAAACATAAAAGGTAAAAATTCCTCCAAGCTGTCCTTTATTTACAATTGTAATTCTTACCTCCAGTTTTGCAATCTGACAATCAATGTAATTTTCCTGTTTTTTAAATTGCTCTTCAATTCCCTTTGTTTTATTTATATAATTGCGAACAGGATTAGGTAAACCAAATGCCAGTGAAATAATATCTATAATAATATCAGTATCTATTTTTTCCCCGATTGCTCTGTAATCTGTTGTTCCAGTTTTCAGGATAGATTCAAGAAGTGCCCGATCCCTTACAACAAAACCACTCTGTATTAAAACTTTTTCAATGGTATTTATATAAACATTAAACTTTTCAGCTTCTGTTACATTTGAAGGTGGATTTTGAACCCTTATTACCACCTTTGGATTTGGATTTTCAAGCAAAAGCAGTTTTAAATCTTCTGTTGCCACAATTTCATTTTTTGAAGATACATTTGGCTTTACTGCAGCAGTATAAAAAGCACAGGAAACAGAAAAAAAGATTAAAAAGAGAAGCAATAAAATTTTTTTAAACATAACTTTTCCTTTCTTTTTTTAGATAGGTTAATATTAGCACATTTTTATAGATATTATAAAAAAATCAATAAAAATTATTGTTCCACAATTTCCACTCTTCTGTTTTTTGCTCTCCCTTCTTCCATCTTATTTGATGAAACAGGAGAAAGAGGACCCAAACCCTGAGCACTCAATCTATTCTGTGGAATATTATATTTTTCAACAAGTTCTTTTAAGACATTATCAGCCCTTTCCTTTGATAACTTTAAATTATGCTCCAAAGTTCCCCTATTATCAGTATGACCAACAATATAAACTTTCAGATCAGGATTTTCCTTTAAAAGCTTTGCAATCTCTGAAATTGCTTTTTCTGATTCTGGTTTTATATCTGCCTTATCGGTGTCAAAGTATATTCCATATACGGAAGTATGCCCCGTGGATTTTAAATCACTTAAAAAACTTTTTGCATCAGCAACCACTTCCTGAGCCATCTTTTTTTTCTCAACCACAGTTAATTCATAATTATCCCCTTCATTGGCTGCATTTATTATTATCCAGAAAAATAAATTATCTTTTGCCAGGGTTAGGTAAAGCTGGTTTACATATTCTATGGAAACTTTTCCTCCTATTTTTTTTATGGCATTTTCATAGTTTTTTCTGATTTGAAAGCCCGAAGGTGCCTTTGCATCTTCTTTAAGCCAGTAAGATGCTCTGTAAACCTTTCCTTCAACTTCAATCATTTCTCCCCTTTCATCCATAAAAGGTACTTTATCGTAATCCTTATCGCTGCAGCTATAAATATAAAAATTTGGCATCCGTGTCAGGAGGGGGTGATCTTTGCATCCAGGTTCATCCTCTTGAGAAAATACTGGCAAGACAAAAAGAAGGAAAAAACACAAAACAAAAAACTCTAAATTTTTCATTTTTTAACTCCTTTTGTTTATTTTAAAACCATCCTATTGAGGATTATAACATGAAAAAGTCAAAAAAACCATTCGCTGGAAGCAATGGATATTTGAAAACCCTTTTTGTCTTTAAAACCATATCCAAAATCAATCCTTGTAAGCTTGGCTATCCTGGATCTTAATACTTCAAATCTTACCCCAACCCCTATATCAAAATAAAAATCTTGCTCTGAAAAACTTTTTCCCCAACCCCAAACCTTTCCTGCATCCAAAAAAAATGCGACCCCAACATTGGCTATGGATAAGACATTGGAAAATAAAAGATTTTTTTCCATAAGGGTTGCCCTCAGCCTCTTTGAACCACTTTCCATATTTACCTTATAACCTTTTTGCCCTTCTGTGCTTCCCAGATACAGAACCCCGTCCAGGTCAGGGTTTATAAATCCATCGAAATTGAAGGCAAAAACAAAGGTAGAAGAGGGGTTTAAAGTATAATATAGATTTGAAAAAATACTAAAATAACTATTTAGAAATTTTTTATTAAAAGTTTTTAAATCAAGCCTGAATTTCCTCTGCCAGTACAAATTTTTCCTATTTTTGCCATCCTCATAGGAAAATCTCAAAATCTGGCTTTCATCTCCCTTCCAAATAGGGGAAGAAAAACCAATTTGAATGAGATATCTTGGTCCTAAAAGAAAGTCCTCATCTGAAGTAAAACCTAAAAGACCTTTTGTCTTTTTATAGTTTGCCCTTATATCTTCAAAGGCAAAACCCAAATAGAGAAAGTTGTAGGATTCATCTTCTTTAAAAGGATTTTCCTTCAAAACCTTTGAAGAGACAAAATCCCTTCCCATCCTTTCAAAAAAAAGATAAAAGCGAGAAGCCTGACCTTCCTCAAAACCAATCCTCTTTCCAAAATTTAAGTTAAGTGAGTTGGTCCTTAAAATATAACTATATACCTTTTCTCCTTCCCAGTAAAGAGTAAATTCCTTTCTCTGCCTGAAAATTCTAAAATTGAAACCTTTTTCAACATTTATATGATCAAAGGGCTGGGAAATATAAAAAGAATGCCCCATTCCCTCGTTGGTATGCCAGAGAGAAAAACCTCCATCCATTGAAGTTCCATATACCTGCGGATCATCATAAGATAATAGATAAACGCTATCGTCTAACTCTTTCTCATAAGAAAAGAGTAAATTCTTTCCCATTCCAAGGAAATGGTTTTCTTCCAGTTCCACAGAATAGGTTGTCTCTCCCCCCTGAGTATCTATTGAAATACCTGGTTTTGTGGTCCAAGTATCTCTGGTGTTTATATAGACAATACAGCCCTTTTCCCCTTCTTCATAGGTTATGGAAACAGGGTTCAGGAGCCCAGTCCTTCTCAATTTTCTTTCACTTTCCTGAAAGTTTAAAGGATCGCAGGGGTCTCCTTCCTTAAAATTTAATTCCTTTAAAATAAACTTTTCCTTGCTTAAAGTATGAATTGAATTTGCCAGCTTATAAACAAAACCAGATTCCTCTTCCCTGGAAGTATCAAAAATCTCCTGCCTGTTTAATATAATTTTTTCTATAGTTTTATCCTGTGAAAATAAATTTAAAGAAAATATTATAAGGAAAAGAACCTTCATTCCATCATAAAAACTGCCTTAAGGGCTTTATGGGAGACAAAATCCTCCATTCCATCAAAAAAATTATCAAGACCCTTGTAAATTTTATTTGGAATATGAGAAAGGTCAAGCCCGCTCTGGAGAAGATCCAGCATCTGATACCAAGTCTCAAACATTCTCCTTCCAATTATGGCATAGAGAGTGATTCCTTTAAAAATTACATCATTGGTGTAGTCGTTTATATTTAAATTACTTCTTGAAGGTATTCCCAGAAGAGAAACCTCTCCACCCCTTCTTAAAGTTTTCAGACCCATATTTAAAGCACTCTCTGCCCCAGATATTTCAAGGAGGGTATCAATTCCTTCAGGGCAAAGGTCAAAGATTTCCTTCACTTGCTCTTCTTCCTTTTTATCTTTTACATCAATTACAAATACCCTTTCATCTAAATTTTTTTTCTTCACCCAGGTTCTTGCAAAATTTATTCCCATATCGCTGATTTCTGTTATAAATATTTTTTTTGCCTCAAGAAATTCACATAGGGAAGCACTCATTGCTCCAATGGGACCATAACCCAGAATCAGAACATTTTTTCCAGAAATTTTGACTGGCTGGATTGTGTGGACAGCATTTCCCAAGGCATCCAGGAAGGAAGCAATCTCTGGTTTTAAATTTTCTGGAAGTTTAACTAAATTACTTAAAGGAACCTTTACATATTCAGCAAAACAGCCATCATCGTGGACCCCTAAAATTTTTGTATTTTCACATATATGTCCCCTGCCAGTCCTGCACTGATAACAAAATCCACATACTTTATGCATCTCTGAAGACACATAGTCCCCTTCTTTGAAAAAATGGCTTTTTGTATTTTTTCCAAAAGAATGAATGAAGCCGCAAAATTCATGGCCATAAATCACTGGGACTTTTAAACTTTTCATAATTGAAGGATCTGATTTGTAGATATGCCTGTCAGTGCCACAGATGGAAGTGGCTTTAACTTTTACAAGCACCTCTCCTTCCTCTGGCTCTGGCAAAGCCACTTCCCTTATCTCTGTCCCCTTTTTTCCACTCTCTTTGCTTACCTTAAAAACTGCTTTCATTTTTTTCATAATTCCCCCTTCTTTTCTTTAATTTCATTCTTTAATTTTTCAATTATATCCTTTAAAGAAAAACTGCCTAAATCTTTCCCGTCTCTTGTTCTTACAGAAACTGATTTTTCCCTTTCTTCCCTCTCCCCCACTATAAAAAGGTAATTTGTCTTAAGCTGAGTGGCTTCCCTTATTTTTTTCCCTAAACTTTCATCCCTCAAATCCACATCTACAAAAAATCCTTCCTTTTTTAAAATTTCTCCTACCTCCCTTGCATATTCTCCAAATTTTTTTTCTGAAACAGGAAGGACTGCCACCTGTCTTGGGGAAAGCCACAAGGGGAAGTTGCCTCCATAGTTTTCTGTAATTATAGCCATAAACCTTTCCAGGGAACCCAGGATTGCCCTGTGGATCATAACAGGCCTTGCCATCCTTCCATCCTTTTCCATATATTCCAGTTCAAATCTTTCAGGAAGGGAAAAGTCCAGCTGTATTGTTCCGCACTGCCAGTCCCTTTTAAGTGAGTCCTTTATGGTAAAGTCAATTTTGGGTCCATAAAAGGCACCTTCCTTGGGCTTTAATTTATAGTCAATGGAAAGTTCCCCGAGGGCTTCCTTTAAGGCATTTTCAGCCCTCTCCCAGAGTTCCTTTGAACCCATTGCTTTATCAGGCATAGTGGAGAGAGCCACTGCCCATTCCTTAAAACCAAAATCCTTATAAATCTCAAAGACCATCAAAACCACTTCTTTTATGGCATCTTTTATCTGCTCCACAGTACAGAAGATATGGGCATCATCCTGGGTAAAAGCCCTAACCCTTAAAAGTCCATTAAGTACTCCACTTTTTTCATGTCTGTGCACAAGCCCCAATTCAAAAAATTTTAAAGGCAAATCTTTATAGGAGTGTAAATCTTCCTTGTACATTAAAATGTGTCCAGGGCAATTCATTGGTTTTACTGCATACCCAACTTCATCAATTTCAGTAAAATACATATTTTCCTTAAAATGGTCCCAGTGCCCTGACCTCCTCCAGAGTTCTTCATTTAAAATAATGGGACCCTTCACCTGGACATATTTTTTTTCATAGTGCTTTTCTTTTACATAATTTACAATATTGTCATAAAGGCGCATACCATGGGGAAGGAAAAAGGGAAAGCCGGGCCCCTCCTGATGAAAGGACCAGAGTTTGCATTGCTTCCCAATCCTTTTATGATCTCTTTTTTGTGCCTCTTCAAGAAATTTTAAATATTCCTGAAGCTCTTCCTTTGTAAAAAAGGCAGTCCCGTAAATCCTCTGAAGCATCTCCCTTTTTTCATCTCCCCTCCAGTAAGCCCCTGCCACCTTTAAAAGTTTAAAATGTTTTATATATCCCGTGGAAGGCAGATGGGGACCCCTGCACCAGTCAATAAAATCCCCCTGCTTGTAAAAGGAAACCATATCCTCTTTAATCTCCTCCAGCATTTCCAGTTTAAACTTTGCTTTCATTTGAAGGAGGAGGTTTCTGGCTTCCTCTTTACTCATTTCAATTCTTCTTATAGGCAGATCTTCTTTTACTATTTTTTTCATCTCTTCTTCTATTTTTGGAAAGTCCTCAGGGGAAAGGGTATGCTTTAAATCAAAATCATAGTAAAATCCATCTTCAATGGTAGGACCAATGGCAAATTCCACATCCTTGAAAATTCTTAAAACAGCATGAGCCATAAGGTGAGCTGCAGAATGCCTTAAAAGATCCAGAGTTTCAGGGGTATTCTCAGTTAATATTTCCAGCTGACAATCCTTTTCCAGAGGTGTATAAACATCTTTTATTTCACCATTTATTTTTACTGCATATATTTTTCTGGATGGGAACATATCCAGAGCACTTTTGCCTCTTTCCCATTCTTCAATTCGACCATCTGGTAAATTTACTTTAATTTTCATAAAATTTGCTCCTTTTTATCTTAAAATAATTTTCAAATCCGAAATATTTCTTTATCTTGAAGGTAAATACTTTAAATATATCTGGTAAAGCAGATCTTTTCTTGCTTCCCTGTATCTTTCAATAAATTTTATGTTTTTAAGGGCTTCCTCGTCTTGTGGTTCAATCCTTATAACTTCACGAAAATATTTATATGCCTCTTCCAGATTTTCCTCTTTGAGTTTTTGCACTCCCAGATTGTAATTGGAAAGGACCAAAAGCTCCTTGGCTTGAAGGATTTTTTCCTCTTCATATATGGGTTTTAAAATGCTTATGGCTTGTTCATAATTACCGGAAGTGGCATAATTTTTGGCAGAATTAACTTGATTTAATATCTTTTGGACATCCTCATAAAAGGATTTGTCTTCAAAAGAAAGGGGCTTTATTTCTTGGGCTTTTTTATAGTACTCTTCAGCAGTGGCATAATCCTTTTGCTTGTAGGCATTATATGCTTTGCTCCTATACTCTTCAAAAACAACCCCTGCAGGTCTTCCATCTATAATTTCTTTATTTTTGGATGCCATCTCTTTTTTTATCTTATCTATAAGTCCCAGGGCTTTTTGATATTCCTTTGCTTCAGGTCTTATCTGCAACAGTTCCTGAAGGGCTTCTTCTAATTTTCCTTGACTTAAAAGTCCTTCAGCTTTCAAAAGCAAAAGGTCTGGGCTTAAAGGTTTTGGACCTTTGGATTTTCCTTCCATCAAAAACCAGCCACCCACCAGGACCAAAATTATAAAAATAGCAATTCCCAAAGGCAAAAGGATATTTTTCTTTTTTGGTGGGGCTTTTGGAACTTCTTCTTTTTTTGGAATCTCTGGAAGAATTTCCTCTAAGGTAACTGGCTTTTCCTCCATTTTTACCTTAGGTTCTTCTTCAATTTTTTCTTCCTCTTCCAGTTGTTTTAAATAATTTCTTGCGCCAATATGATGGGGTTCTATTGCCAAGATGTCAATAAAATGCTTCTTTGCTTCCTCTTTTTTTCCCTGATGGAGCAAACTTAATGCCATATTGTATAATTCTTCAATTTTTCTCTCTTCTTCTGCTATTTTTTGTTTTGCCTCCTCAATCCTTTTTGATGCCTCTTCATTGTTCATATCAATAAGAAAAATCCTGCTCCAGATGTCTATGGCTTCCTGATATTCCCCCAGCTGAAAAGACCTGTTTCCTTCATTCAGCAATGCCTGAACCCTCTCACTCTGAGCAGGTACCGATGGTTTTTCTGTAATCTGAAAACTTTCTATGGGCTCTTCCAAAGGAGGCACTTCC
>JBBFMJ010000075.1:0-7816 GCA_037478515.1 Thermoanaerobaculia bacterium | reverse complement strand
ATACCTGATTTAAGCCCGCCCACCAGTTGAAAGACGACATTGGCAAGGGGTCCTTTGTAAGGAATCCTGCCTTCAACCCCTTCCGGGACCAGCTTTGATAAGGACTCTTCTTCCTGGAAATATCTATCCCTTCCGCCCTTTTCCATAGCACCGAGGGAGCCCATTCCTCTGTATGCTTTAAAAGTTCTTCCTTTATAAAGAATTACCTCACCTGGGCTTTCCTCTGTCCCTGCAAAGAGTGATCCAATCATAACGCTTGAGGCACCTGCTGCAATTGCCTTTGTAATATCCCCAGAAAATTTTATTCCACCATCTGCAATAATTGGAATTCCTGCCTTATCTGCTGCTTTTCTTGCCCACATAATTGCTGTAAGTTGTGGAACCCCTGCCCCTGCAATTATTCTTGTGGTACATATGGAGCCAGGTCCAATTCCAACCTTTACAGCATCCACTCCTAAATCAATAAGGGCTTGAGCCCCTTCTTCAGTTCCTATATTTCCAGCAATAAGTGGGAAATCAGGATATTTTTTTCTGAAAATTTTTATAAAATCCATAACCCCTTTGCTGTGGGCGTGCGAAGAATCCACAACAATACAGTCAACCCCTGCCTTAATAAGCTCTGAAGCCCTTTCAATCTCTTCCTTTGTGGTACCCACAGCGGCACAAACCCTTAAGCGTCCCTTTTCATCTTTACAAGAATTTGGAAATTCTAATTTTTTTTGTATATCTTTGACAGTGATTAAACCCTTTAAATTTTTCTTTTTGTCTATTACCAGGAGTTTTTCAACCTTTGCCTTGTGGAGAACTTTTTTTGCCTCTTCCAGGGTTGTTCCAAGGGGGACCGTAAAGAGTGGCTCCTTTGTCATAACCTCTAATACTTTTTTATCTAAATTTGTTTCAAACCTCAAATCCCTGCTGGTTAAAATTCCCACCAGTTTTCCATTTTCATCCACCACAGGAAGACCTGAAATATTGTTCTGTTTCATAATTTGAATGGCTTCCCTTACCTTTTGATAGGGGGTGACTGTTATGGGGTCCGTTATCATCCCTGCTTCATACCTTTTTACCTTTTCCACTTCCTTGCATTGCTTTTCAATTGTCAGGTTTCTATGAATTGTACCAATCCCGCCCTGCTGGGCAAGGGCAATACAGAGTTTGCTTTCTGAAACGGTGTCCATAGCAGCAGAAATTATTGGTATGTTTAATTTTATTTTTTTTGTTAAATGGGTACTGACATCCACATTTCTTGGATGGATTTCTGAATAAGAGGGTATAATTAAAACATCTTCAAAGGTTAAACCCAAGGGTATATTTTCTTCCATAACCTTTCTCCTGAAATAAATTATTTTGCCCCATGACATTTTTTATATTTTTTACCGCTCCCGCAAAAGCAGGGGTCATTTCTTCCAATCTTCCTCTCTGCTTTATGTGCCTGAATTGGGGCTGTCTGGGGAGCATTTACTTCCTTTGGTTTAAAAACTGAATAGCTTTGAGGTCTTTTTGCCTTTTTTAATTCTTCTTCCTCCACGGGTTCAAAGCGGAAACAATTTAGCACAATCCCTTCTTCAATTCTATCCATCATTGATTCAAATAGAAGGAATGATTCCTTTTTATATTCAACAAGAGGATCCCTCTGCCCGTATGCTCTCATCCCAATACCTTCTTTTAAGTGGTCTAAAGCAAGGAGATGATCTTTCCATTGGTAGTCCAGAATTCTAAGCATAATAAATCTTTCGTGAAGTTTTACTAAATCTTCTCCATATTTCTGATATTTTTCCTCATAATATTTTTTTGCGTTTTCCCAGATGTATTCTTTTATCTCCTCCACGCCCATTTCTCTTAATTTTTCCTCTTCCTGGGCTAAGTTGATGTTGAAATAATACTGGGTTTTGGAAATTATCTGGGGTATATCCCATTCCTCGGGATCCTTTTCCTTTGGGCAGGCACTTTCTATCATATGATCTGAAATCTCTTTCCCCACTTCAAAGATATATTCCTTTCCAATTTCCCCTTTGAGTATCCCTTTCCTTAGTTCATAAATGGCTTCCCTTTGCTTGTTCATCACATCATCGTATTCCAGAAGGTGCTTTCTTATATCAAAATTCATCATTTCTACATGTTTTTGTGCCCTTTCAATAGCCCTGGAAACCATCTTTGATTCAATGGGCTGCCCTTCCTTCATTGCATACCTTGCCATAAAGCGAGCCATCTTCTCTGATGCAAAAATCCTCATTAAATCGTCTTCGAGAGAAAGATAAAAACGGGACTCTCCTGGGTCTCCCTGTCTTCCAGACCTTCCCCGGAGCTGATTATCAATCCTCCTTGCCTCGTGTCTTTCTGTTCCAAGAATAAAAAGCCCTCCTAATGCTACAACTTCCTCGTGCTCCTTTGCACATTTTTCCTTATATTCTGCCAGAATTTTTTTGTATTTTTCAGGGTTTTCCTCTGGATGGACTTCCTTTGCTGCCAGAAACTCCGGGTTTCCTCCAAGGAGTATATCAGTCCCCCTTCCAGCCATATTTGTGGCAATTGTAACTGACCCCTTCCTTCCTGCCTGGGCTACAATTTCTGCTTCCCTTTCGTGATATTTGGCATTTAAGACCACATGGGGAATTTTTTCCCTTCTGAGCAGTTTTGAAAGGTGTTCTGATTTTTCAATTGAAATTGTTCCAACCAGAACTGGCTGTCCTTTTTTATACAATCTTTTTATCTCTTCAATTATTGCCTGCACCTTTTCCTCATAACTTCTGTAAATCACATCGGGATGGTCTACCCTTATCATTGGCTTATGAGTTGGAATAACAATTACATCTAAATTATAAATTTTATCAAATTCCACTGCTTCTGTAATGGCAGTTCCAGTCATTCCCGCTTTAATTTTATACATCCTTATATAATTTTGAATGGTAATTGTGGCAAGAGTTTGATTTTCCTTTTCAATTTTAACCCCTTCTTTGGCTTCTATTGCTTGATGGAGCCCATCACTCCACCTCCTTCCAGGCATAAGGCGTCCCGTAAATTCATCAACAATAATAACTTCTCCATCCTTTACAATATAATCCACATCCCTTTCAAATAAAGAATGGGCTTTAATTCCTTGCTGGACAGCATGGAGGACATCAATGTTTGTTGGTTCATATAGATTTTTAACCCCTAAAAGTTTTTCTGCTTTGGCAACTCCTGCCTCAGTTAAGGATACATTTTTATGTTTTTCATCAACTTCATAGTCAATTCCTGCTTCAAGTTTGGGAATTATCCTGTTTACTCTATAATAAATTTCAGTATTTTCTTCAGAAGGACCAGAAATTATTAGGGGAGTCCTTGCTTCATCAATCAAGATGGAATCCACTTCATCCACAATTACATAATAATGCTCCCTCTGGACACAGGAGGAGAGGTCAAATTTCATATTATCCCTTAAATAATCAAAACCAAACTCATTATTTGTCCCATAGGTAATGTGCGCATTGTATGCCTTCTTTCTCTCATCATCATCCATACCTGATTGAATGCAACCCACCTCAAGCCCTAAAAACCTATAAATCTTTCCCATCCATTCAGAGTCCCTCTTTGCAAGGTAATCATTTACAGTCATTATATGAACACCTTTCCCTTCCAGAGCCCTTGCGTAGGCAGGCATTGTGGCAACCAGGGTCTTTCCTTCACCTGTCTTCATCTCTGCAATTTTTCCATCAAACAAAACCTTGGCACCTATGACCTGCACATCAAAATGCCTCATATTTAAGGTTCTTTTTGATGCCTCTCTTACAACAGCAAAGACCTCAGGCAAAAACTCTTCTAAGTTTTGACCCTTTTCAATCCTTTGAATAAACTCAAAGGTCTTTCCTTTCAACTCTTCATCTGTAAGTTTTTGCATTTCTGGCTCAAAGGAATTTACTGCTTGAAGAAAGGGCTGTAATTTTTTTAATTCCCTTTCATTCCTTGTGCCTATTATTTTAGATAAAATACTCCTAATCATCTTAATATATGATACTCTTATATAATTAAAAAATCAAGAAAATATTTGGTTTAAAAAATATTCTAAATCCCTTTTATTTTTAAAACCTTTTAATATAACTTTCCCATGGCAAAATAAGGTAATTTCTTTATCAAAAATCTTTCCCTGGAGCATAATATTTGAAATATTTCTTTCAATTTTCATTTTTTCCTTTATCTTTGTAATGGCTTCTTCCCTTAAATCAGAATTTAAAAGGATAATGAAATCCTTTTCCTTTCCGCAGGAGTCCTCAATAAGTTTTACATAATTTTCCCAGCTCATATAAGTTTCTTTAAAACCTTTAAAAATTTTTTTACTTCTTCAGTTGTATTGTAAATATAAAAACTGACCCTTGCAGAGGAAGGGATATTAAGTGCTTCATGGAAGGGTTGGGCACAGTGGTACCCACTCCTTATGGCTATTCCATACTGGTCTAAAACCGATGCAACTTCATTGGAAGAAAAACCCTTTAAATTGAAAGGAATTACAGCAATTCTGTTTTCCAAATCCTCAGGACCATATATCTCCACATTTTTCATCTCTTTTAAATTTTCCAGAGTAAATTTTAAGAGTTTTTTTTCTTCTTTTAGGATTAAGTCAAATCCAGTTTTTTTTATATATTTTATAGCTTCCATAAGCCCGATTGCCCCTTCCACATTGCTGGTTCCTGCTTCATATTTCCAGGGAAGGGTTTTAAGACAGAGCTGACAGGTCTTGCTGGATAAGGATAAGGTCTCCAACATATCTCCCCCTGAAAGAAAGGGGGGTAGTTTTGAAAGAAGATTTTCCTTTCCATATAGCACCCCTATTCCCATTGGTCCAAGCATTTTATGGCCTGAAAAAGCATAAAAATCCACATCCAGTTCCTGAACATCCACTGGAATATGGGCTGCTGCCTGGGCACCATCTGCCACCACAACTGCCCCTTCCCTGTGGGCTTTTTTTACAATTTCTTTCAAGGGAGATATCCAGCCAGTTATATTTGAAATGTGTGAAAGAGCCAGTACTTTTGGGCCCTTTTTTAATTTATTTTCCAGGTCTTCTAAATCCAAAATTCCTTCTTTAGTTATTTCCACAAGTTCAACTCTAATTTTCTTTTGCTCTTTAAGAAGAAGCCAGGGGAGTATGTTTGAATGGTGGTCAAGTTTTGTGGTAAGCACCAGGTCTCCCTCATTTAAGTAACCTCGTCCAAGGGTATAAGCAATGAGGTTAAGGGCTTCTGTGGTGTTCCTTACAAAGATAACCTCTTCCCATTTCTTTGAATTTATAAAACTGGATACGACTTTATGGGCTTCTTCATAAAGGAATGTGGCTTCCTGTGAGAGGGTGTGGACTCCTCTGTGTATGTTGGCATTTTTTTCTCTGTAATATTTTTCAATTGCTTTTATAACCTGAACTGGTTTTTGAGTGGTGGCAGCATTGTCAAAATAAATAAGTTTATGCCCGTTTATCTTTCTTTTTAAGATTGGAAAGTCCTTCCTTATTTCAGCCAGCTCCATTTATTTTGACCTTTTTTCTTCAATTTTTTCTGCCAGCTCTTCCTCTTCCAGGGCACCCTTTTCTTCTTCTGTTAAATTTTCTGGAAGCCAAGCAGGTTTTTTATTTATTTTGCTGTAATATTCCCTTATGGCTCTCCTAAGGGCTCCCGTTGCCAGGATCCCACAGTGAAATTTTACCTTTGGAAGCCCTCCAAGGTCATCGGAGAGGCGTTTCCAGTTTATTTTAAATGCCTCTTCCAGGGTTTTTTCCTTGGCAAGTTCAGTAAGATAGGAAGCCGTTCCAATATTGGCTGCACATCCATAGCTTTCAAAGGAAATATCAGTTATCTTTTCATCCTTTACCTTTAAATAAAAGGTAATCATATCCCCGCAGGCAGGGGAGCCAGCTTTTGCAACGGCATCTGCATCCTCCATTGGACCTTGGTTTTTTGGGTTTCTAAAATACTCTAAAAGTTTTTCGCTATAAGGCAGGGGTGTTCTTGACATTACAAACCTCCTTTAAATCCAGAAATTTTTCTTATCCTTTCAACTGCCTTTGGAAAGGTATCTATCACATATTCAATTTCCTCTTCTTTATGATAAGGCCAGAGTTTCATAAGTAAACTCCCGTGGGCTTCCTCATATTTTTTACCCAGAGCAAGGAGTACATGGCTTGGCTGGAGAATCCTTCTTGTACAGGCACTCCCTGAAGAAATATAAATCCCCATATCAGAGAGTTCCACAGTCATTGCTTCTCCTTCGCATCCTAAAAAGGAAATGTTTACATTGTCAAAAGCCCTTTTTTCCTTCGAACCATTTAAGAATGTATGAGGAATTTGCAAAAGCCCTTTCATTAATTTTTCCTGATATTTTTTGATTTTTAATTGATTTTCTCTATAATTTTCAATTAAAATTTTTAATGCTTTTTTTAATCCCACAATAGCAGGTATATTTTCTTCACCTGGCCAGAGGGGTTGGGTTGAAAAGGGACCATAAATTAAAGGATTTAGCTTCACTTCACTTTTTTTATAAAGAATCCCAATCCCCTTGGGACCATAAATTTTATAACCAGAAAATATTGCCATATCTATGGGTAAATCATTTATTTTAAAAGGTATCCTGCCAGTGGTGTCAGAGAGGTCTGAAAGGATATAAATGGTTGGATATTTTTCTTTTACTTTCTTACAAATTTCTTCAAAATTTTGAACGGTCCCTATTTCATGGTTTATCCAACTGAAAATAAAAAGGTGTGTATTCTCATCTATATTTTTAAATAACAATTCCTCATCCAAAAAACCTTCTCTGTCCACTGGAACTTTAATTACCTCAAAACCTCTCTTTTTCATCTCTTCTACTGGATATTGAAAATGGAGGGGCTCAATTTTAGAAATTAAAATTTTATTTCTTTTATCCTTTGGCTCCAGCCCAAGGATTGCCAGGTTTGCCCCTTCTACGGCGTCGTGGGCAAAGTAAATTTTATTTGATTCAGTCCCTAAAAGTTCTGCTATCTCTTTGGTGTTTTCTTCAATTATTCCATATGCTTCCCATCCTCTTTTATGTGTTAAAGCAGAATGCCCGAAGCCCTTTTCATTAAAATAAGGAAGCATCTCTTCCAAAACTTCCTGAGGGAGGGGACATCCATTTTCAAAATCCAGATAAACTTCCATGAAAAACTCCTTTATTTTATTTAAAATAAAACAAAAATAAAGGTTTTTTTATTTCTATTCAGAGGTAAACTGGTCTTTCCCCACTCCACAGATGGGACAGACCCAGTCGTCAGGAAGGTCTTCAAAAGCAGTGCCCGGAGCAATTCCATTTTCAGGGTCTCCATTTTCTGGGTCGTAAATATATCCACAAACGGTACATCTGTATTTCTTCATAATTCCTCCTTAAATTTTAAATATTTTATCATAAAATTTAAAAAATATTTAGCTCTTTTCATTAAATTTATAAAAATACAAGAGCCCTTCAAATATTAAATCCTTTTTAATAAAATAAATAGGAATTTTTTTTAAGAGTTTTTCCTGTTTTGGATGGTTTGTAAATATTTCTATAAATTCTTTTTTCGGGAAGAATTCAAAATTTCTTTTTATGGCTTTTCCTCCAAAAAATATTCCCTTTAATGGTTTTAATGCCAGTGCCAGGGTCTGGCAATAAAGGGCAAGCGCCAGAAAATAAAATTTTATTGCTTCCATCCCTTCTTTTTCTCCTTCCTTTGCCTTTTTTCTCACATAACCACCTGGATCCTTGAAATTTTTTGAATCTTTTAAATTTTTTATGCTTTTATAAATATTTAAAAGCCCTTCACCTGATACAAAATTTTCATAAGAAGGGAAGATTT
>JBBFMJ010000074.1:0-7878 GCA_037478515.1 Thermoanaerobaculia bacterium | reverse complement strand
GGGCCTGCAAGTCCTACCAGACCTTGAAAGATTTTGAAAAAGTAGAGGATAAGTATAAAAAATTTTATTATTTAAAAATTGGAAATGGCTGGCTTTTTTTAATTTTCCTTTTTATTATTATTTCCTCTTCATTTTTTTATGGAGGAGTAACACCTGAGGGTTTTTTAATTCTGAATGCTGGAATATTATTTTTTTCAGTATTTTTTAAATTAGAAAAGAAATACCTCTTTTTTTTAATTTTACTTATTACCCCAGCCCTCTTTTCAGGACAGTTTCTTTTTTCTTTTATTTTTACAATACCCTTTATTTCCTCAATTTTTCTTTTTAATTTAAAAAATCTGGATCTTAAAGCCAGAAACTGGGTTCATACTTCAAGAGTTATTTCGCTTTTATTCTTTACCTATTTTCTCATAATTGGAATGAGATTTATAAATAGACCTGTAAATTTTTTTGAAATTGATTATGAAAAAAATGGTTTTATTGTAAACCAAAACCAGCAGGCAACCTTCTGGAATATGATATTTTTTTTAAATTTTGGAATTTTTCTTTCAAATTTAAGGGCACTGAGGGGAGAAAGGCATAGATATGATATTTTACATTACTTTCTAACAGGGGTTTCCTTTTTAGCCTGCCTTGGTCCAGTTTTGATCTTTGTATTAAACCCATCAACTGGTGGTGCAATTTCCTGGATAATTTCTTCCTTATTTTTTTCCTTTCTTTTCTTTTTAAGAAAAAGATTGAGCATAAAAGGTTTTTTTGCTATTTTTTTTATGCTTTTTTTGGTTCAGTTTGCTTTTTTAACCCAGGAAGGGAAGTTAAAATTTTCCCCTTTTCACAAAGAAGACCCTCATTCTTTTGAAGCAAGAATAGAGCTTTGGAAAGAGGTTTTGCCATTTATTTTAAAAAACCCCATAACTGGATACGGCTTCGGGCTATTTCCATATGCTTTTTCATCTTATTATACTGGAAGGAATGTCATCTGGACCCATTCTGAAAATGATTATTTGACCTTCATTGCAGAGGGCGGCATTTTTTCTTTATTTTTTATTCTTTTCCTTTTTTTTCTTTTTTTTGATTCTGTTAAAAAATTTAAAAAGGAAAAGGATTTACATCCAGTAATTTTATATATTTATGCTGGGCTTTTGACCTCTTCTTTTTCAGTTTTAATTCATAGTTTTGTGGATGTTCCCCTCCACCTTTCTGTGCTCCTTTTCTTCTTTGTTTTTAATCTGGCTTTTATTTATTCTGGTCCTATGCATTTAAAAAAGGATGACAACAAATATTTACCCAATTTTCTAAAAATTCCTCTTATTTTTGTTCTGGTCTCTTTTTGCTTCTATTTTAGTGGTAATTTAAGGTATTTTTTATGGTGGGAGAGGGTATGGGCACAGGAGGAAACAGAGTTGACGGGTAAGCTGAAAGAAATGGATGCTTTATGTGGAAGATATAAAAAAATATTTTTAAATTTTTATCACAGGGGTTTGATTGAAGAGGCTTTGTTTTATAAAAAAGGAGAAAAGCTGTATAAAGAAAAGGCAGAAATAGATTATTTAAGAAGCTATAATTTGTATCCAGAGTTTGCTCATAATTTATTCAGGCTGGCTATAATAAGTGATTTCAAATTTAAGGTTGAGGGCAGGGATATTGTTCCTTTTTTGAAGGAGAGGTTTCCAGGAAGACCAGAAGTCTATATTTTTGAAATAAAAGAAATGCTTAAGAAAGGAGATTTAGAAGGGGCAGGAAGGTCTATTGAAATTTTTCATAAAAGATTTAAATCATTCAGGAAGGATTTATTTATCTCTTATATAAAAGGTTATCAAGTTTATCCACTATCAGTCCTGGATGAGGAAGAAAAGAAACTTTTGGGTTTTTAATTTTTATTTTTTTTGAAGAAGGACCAAAGCTATTGCAAAATCCTTTTCATGGCTTATGGAAACCATTATTCTTGGTTTTCCCAAAAATTTCCATCTTTTTTTTAAATTTCCTTTATAAAAGAGAACGGGAGCACCACCCCTTCTTTTGATTATAACCACTTCCTTTGGGTTAAAAAAATCCTTTACTGGCTTTAACGCCTTAAAACCTGCTTCCTTTGCTGCAAATAAACCAGCAATTTCATCTATCTTTAAATTTTTATCTTCAATTCCTATCTTTAAAAGAAATTTTTCCCCGAACTGTTGGTAAATTTTTTTTATTCGATTTATGGATACAATATCAATTCCTATTCCAGAATACATTAAATTGGAATATTTAAATTTATTGGGTGGAGCCCCTTCCCAATGGGAAAATTGTGGTTCATGGTCTTCCTTGTATAATTTTTTGCCTGGGGGATTGCCTGATAAAGTTCAGTCCCTTTAACCAGTGCGCATAAAATAAAAGAGCTAAAAGCATCTCCCAGGCCTAAAAGATTTTCAGTGGGCTGTTTTGATGCTTCATAGGCATTGGTCTTGGAACCATCATAGAATATATCAATGGCTTTCTCATCCAGATCCCCACCAGTGATTATAATATTTTTACATTTGAAATTTTTTGTAATTTCTTCTGCTGCATTTTTCATAGAATTTATATCCTTTACAGGACTTCCAAGGACTGTTTCTGCTTCCTTTAAATTAAAAATTGTGAGGGTGGAGATTTTTTCCAGGGTGTTTACGATGGAAACCATCTGGTTTGGGGTAATCAAGGGGTTTTCATTTCTGAAATAGAAATGAGGGTCGAAGATAATGGGTACTTTAAGTTTTTCTTTAAGTTCTAAAAGTAGCTCTGGTAGAAGCCTTGCCAGTGCCACATCAAAGATACCTGAAATCTTTATTCCATGAATTTTTAAATCAGATAAAACACAATCTATCTGCTGGGCAATTTGTTCCATAGGAATTTGATGAATGGAAATGAGTTTCTGGGTATTTTGGTGGTAAAGGGCAGTGACAATTCCGCAGGAATAGAGTTTATGGTTATGGGCAACCCTTATATCTTGAAAAATTCCCATAGCACCAGTGGGGTCAAAACCATTTAAAAATAAAATTGTTTTATTCATACCTATATTTTACAGGATATCTTCCAGTTCTTGCAAAAGATTCTGGATGTCTTCTGGAATTTCTGAAGAAAAAACCATTTTTTTATCCTTGGAAGGGTGTGTAAAAACCAATTTTGATGAATGTAAAACCTGCCTTGGGAATTCTTTTAAAAGGGAAGGGGCTTTTCTTTTAGATTTTCCTGCATAAAGGTTGTCTCCTACTATGGGATATCCTTTTGAAGAGAGGTGTACCCTTATTTGATGGGTTCTACCCGTCAAAGGGTGGCATAAAAGAAGGGTAGCATAGGGGTAATATCTTTTCAGCACTTTGAAATCTGTTATGGACTTCCTTCCCTTTGAAGAAAGTCCCATTCTTTTTCTATCTCTCCTGCTCCTTCCAATGGGTGCATCCACTGTAAAGGAATCCTCTTTTACAATTCCATAGACCAGAGCAATGTATTCTTTTTCCACTTTTCTGGAAGAAAACTGCTTTGAGAGGTTTTGATGGCTTAAATCATTTTTGGCAATTACCATAAGTCCACTGGTGTTTTTATCTAGCCGATGTACAATCCCGGGCCTTTCAACCCCTGATATGGAAGAGAGGTCCTTTAAGTGATATAAAAGCCCATGGACCAAGGTACTTTCACTTTGCCCTGCTCCTGGATGAACGGATAAAAAGGGGGGTTTTTCAATTACTGCTATATCTTCATCTTCATAAATAATTTTTATGGGGATTGGTTTTGGTGAAATCTCAGGTTTTTCAATTTCAGGAATTCTTATTTCAATTTCCCAGTTTTCTTTTAATTTTTTTGAGGGTTTATCAATTATAAGGTTGTTTATCTTTACATTTCCTCTTTTTATAATTTTTTGGATAAAACTCCTGCTCATTTCTGGGAATTTTAAAGAAAGGAAAAGGTCCAGGCGAGGGTATTCTTTATCAGTTTTTACTTTTTTTGTAATTTCTGGCATATAAAAATATTGAAAAAATAAAAGCAATTATTGAAAAAAATTGAGAGGTGCTGATTAAATCAAAGACATAACCCCTGGGGTCATCCCTTAAAAATTCAATAAAGAATCTAAAAATGGCATAAAAAAGTACATAAAGGAGGAAAACTTGTCCTTTAAATATTCTCCTTCTGTAAAAATAAAGCCTTAATATAAAAAATAGAAACAAAAGGAAAAATGCTTCATAAAGTTGGGTTGGATGGAGGGGCTGGTTTAGAGGGGTTCCCATATTTTCACCTGTAAAGGTATTTTTAAAGGTAACTGCCCAGGGGAGAGAGCAGGACTTGCCCCAGCAACAACCAGCAAAAAAGCATCCCAGACGACCAAAAAAATGGGCAAAGGGAATGCATATTCCGTAGATATCTGCAAGGGGACCCAGAGGAAATTTATATTTTTTAATATAAAATAAGGCAACTAAAAATCCAAAGACCAAGCCACCATAAAAAACTCCCCCTGACCTTAAAAGTGCCCATATACCTTCCCAGGAAGAAAGGTAAGAAAAGTCAGTAAAAAGGAGTAAAATTTTTGAGCCCAGAAAGGAAAAAATCAGGATGGATATTGCCATATCCACCACTTTTTCCCCATCCAGACCCTCCATTTTTGCCAGTTTTTTCCCAAGAAGGAGGGCAAGGACCACACCTGTAAAGAGAAAAAAACCGTAAGTGGGAATAAAAAATCCATCAAAGGAGATGAGTTTAGGATACATTTTTCTTTATGGGGATTAAGGTGTCCCAGAGGAGCAAAATTAAACCAATTGTTATACAGGAATCGGAAATGTTAAAGGAAGGCCAGTGATATTTTCCAAGGGAAAAATCCAGAAAATCCAGAACTGCCCCGTATAAAAATCTATCCCATATATTTCCAATGGCACCTGCCAGAAGGAGGTGAAAGGAAAGGGTCAGAAGGGCTGAGTGTTTTTCAAAAAAAAGAAGGTAGAGGATCCAGCCAATTGCCACAAAACCAATCCCTACAATTACAGGGTTCATAATATTTGAAGAGACCCCAGAAAAAAAACCAAAGGCAATTCCCACATTATAGACCTTTACAATTTGAAAAAAGTTTTTTATAACCACATAGGGTTCTGAAAGCTGCCAAGCAGAAATTAAAGTTTTTGAGATTCTATCTGCAAGAATCAAAAATATGGTTAAAAGAAAAAAATAAGGATAGGGGGGTTTTTTCATTGGGAAAGCACCGATGAGCATCTACTGCATAATTTGCCTTCTTCACTTTTCCTTTTCCAGCAACGGGGGCACTTTCCCTTATCTGTTTTGTAAACATTGAATTTCAAATCTTTAAAAGCTTTGGAGAGATTTCCTTCATCTAATTTATTTGTAAAATCCACACCGGAGACAATAAAAAAATCTTCCAGATCCACAGGATATTTTTCCAAAAAATTGTGAAGTTCTTCTGACCTTTGAAAGATAATTTCACATTCCAAAGTGGAACCAATCTCATCCTTTGCCCTTAAATTTTCAATTCTCTGGAAGACCTCTTTTCTTAAATCAAAGAGTTTTTCCATATAGGTATCCACTTCTTCAGGAAGTTTATATTTTGTCGTATCTGGAAAATTGCAAAGAAAAATGGATTCTTCTGAAGAAAAGGGATAAACTTGATATGCTTCTTCTGCTGTGAAGGATAAAATTGGTGCCATCAGGGGAAGAAGGGATTTATAAATGTAATAAAGAGTTGTCTGGGCTGATAATCTTTTAAAATCATCCTGTTTATTGCAATAAAGTCGGTCCTTTATGATGTCCATATAAAAGGAAGAAAGATCCACACTGCAAAATTGTAAAAGTGTGTGATAGACAATGTGGAATTCGTAATTTTTATAACCAGAAATGATTTTTTCAGCAACCCCGTTTAACTTGTGGAGCATATATTTATCTATAAATAGCAACTGATTATAATTTAATGCCTTTTTCTCATCAAAATCATAGAGGTTTCCAAGGATATATCTTATGGTATTTCTAACTTTTCTGTAGGATTCCACAACCCTTTCTAGGATTTCCTCTGAAATGGGAACATCATCTTTATAATCAATCATTGAAACCCAGAGGCGAAGGGTTTCTGCCCCATATTTTTCAATTACTTCCTGAGGGTGAATTACATTCCCTAAGGATTTTGCCATTTTTTGGTAATTTTGGTCCACCACAAAGCCATGGGTGATTACCTGCCTGTAAGGTGCCCTATCTTTTAATGCCACTGCCAGAAGAAGGGAAGATTGAAACCATCCCCTGTATTGATCTGTACCTTCCAGATAGATATCACAGGGCCAGGAGAGGTCTTTTTTCCCTTCCAGAACAGCAATATGAGAGACCCCTGAATCAAACCAGACATCCAGAATATTTTTTTCCTTTTCCCATACCTTTCCACCACATTTCCTACAGACCTTTCCCTCCGCAAGTCCGTCCAGCTCCTCCTCAAACCATACGCCAAGCCCTTTTTCTTTAAATGCCTTTATAACTTTCTCAAAGATTTCCTCATCAATTAAGGGTTCTTCACAATTTTTGCATTTAAAGATAGCAATGGGGATTCCCCAAATCCTTTGTCTGGAGATACACCAGTCAGTCCTGTTTTGGACCATCTCCTTCAAGCGATCCCCACCCCACTTTGGAACCCAGTTTGTCTTTTCTATCTCTTCCTTTGTCCTTTCCTTTAAATTATGTTTATTTAAAGAAATAAAATATTGTTTTGTGGCTCTGAATACAATGGGGTTTTTACATCTCCAGCAGTGGGGATAGGAGTGGGAAAGTTCTGATTTTTTAAGGAGAATACCCAGTCTTTCCAAATCTTTTAAAATTATTTCATTTGAGGAGAAGACATTCATACCTTCATACTGGGGAACTTCTCTGGTAAATTTTCCTTCATCATCCACAGGAGCAAAGATTTCAAGGTTGTATTTTAAACCTGCTATATAGTCCTCCATTCCATGCCCTGGGGCAGTGTGGACAAGCCCTGAGCCCTGATCTAAGGTCACAAATTCCCCGAGGATAAAAATTCCTTCCCTTTTCATTAAATTGTTTTCATAAATTGAATTTTCCAGAAGTTCCCCTTTAAAACTTTCAGTTTTCTCCTCAACGGGAAGGTTACACTCCTTTGAAACTTTTTCCAAAAGTTCCTCACATACCAGAAACCATTTCCCTTTGCTTTTGAAAAATAAATACCTAAAGTAGGGATGGGCAGTTATGGCAAGGTTTGCAGGGAGTGTCCAGGGGGTGGTGGTCCAGATGATTGCATAAGCATTTTCCAGTTGAGGAAGGTCTTCCTTTAATTTTTTAATGGGAAAGGATACATAAATTGAAGGAGAGATGTGTTCTCCATATTCCACTTCTGCTTCTGCAAGGGCAGTTCCACAAGAGGAGCACCAGTAAATAGGTTTTACACCGGTATAAATATAATCTTTCAAAAATAAATTATAAAGACACCTTAAAATATCTGCCTCATAATCAAAATTCATAGTAAGGTAGGGTTCTTCCCATTTTCCTAAAACCCCTAACCTTACAAACTCTTCCCTTTGAATATTTACAAAATTTAAAGCATATTCTCTGCAGGCAGAGATTATTTGAGCAGGGCTGGAGACCCCCTTTTTAATCTTCCCTTCCTTTTCCACTGCCAGTTCTACTGGAAGGCCGTGACAATCCCATCCGGGGACATAGGGAGACCTGTAACCTAAAAAAGTTAAACTTTTTACCACTATATCCTTTAAGATTTTATTCATTGCAGTTCCAATGTGAATGTGTCCGTTTGCATAAGGTGGACCATCGTGTAAAAGTTTTAAGGGTTTATCCTTTAACTTTTCCTGAATTTTTTCATAAATCCTCTTTTCCTTCCAGAAGGAAAGAAAAAGGGAGCCCCTTTTTCTTTCC
>JBBFMJ010000073.1:0-7965 GCA_037478515.1 Thermoanaerobaculia bacterium | reverse complement strand
GAGGAAAAAAAAGGAAAAGAGGTTGTTGAAAAAAGGAATTTAAAGATTGCCATTGTTATGGATGATTTAGGGCAGAGCGACAAATTTTTACAGTGGTTTTATGAAAATAGATTTCCTCTTACCCTTTCTTTTATACCAAATCTGCCCCATTCCAGGGAGATGGCAGAAAAACTCCACAACATAGGTTATGAAATAATAATTCACCTGCCTATGGAGCCAGAAAATTATCCAGAGGTAAATCCAGGAGAAGGTGCCCTCCTGCTTTCAATGAAAAAAGATGAAATTGAAGAAAAAATAGAAGAATTCAGTAGGCAGTTTCCCTTTGCCAGAGGTTTAAATAACCATATGGGTTCCTCTTTTACTTCAAACCTTTATAAAATGGAAGAACTTATGGAAATTTTAAAAACGAAGGGATTTTTTTTCCTGGATAGCAGGACAACCCCAGAGACAAAGGGTTATGAAACGGCAAGAAGGGCAGGGGTTCCTTTTCTGGAAAGGGATGTTTTTCTGGATAATGCGCTGGAGAGGAGAGTCATAAAAAGGCAGTTTGAAGAACTTTTAAAAAAAGGAAAGAAAAAGGGCTATGGAATAGGAATTTGCCATCCCCATCCCCAGACCTTTGATGCCATAAAGGAGATATTTTCAGGTTATAGTGGAAAAGTGGATTTTGTCAAACTTGGTCAAATTTTTTCATCCATTAAATAGAGGCAACATATCTTGTTTTTATCCGTAAAAGTATTTAAAATAATTTTATGTTAATGACATTTTTTCTGGCAATCCTTCTATCCAATTCATCCTTCAAAGACGAAGATTTTCAAAGAAGTTTGGATTGGGTACTGGAGCTTTCAAAGCATTATAAGATTCTGGATGAACATCCAGAACTGGAAAGGGTAAATTCTATAGGATACTCTCTGGTTTCCAATATTGAAGATAAAAATCTTTATTCCTTTCAAATAGTTGATATAAAGGAAGCCAATGCCTTTGCCCTTCCAGGGGGATTTATTTTCATAACGAGGGGTATGCTGGAAATGGGGCTTTCTGATGATGCTCTGGCTTCACTCCTTGCCCATGAGATAATCCATGTAAAGAACAGACATTCCAATAAAATGGAAAAAAGACAGACCCTCCTTTCTGCCCTTTCAAATATTCTTCTTTTAGGTGTCCTTTTTGGTGTAAAAGATGATGCTCCCGCACAAAACCTTCCACCTTGGTGGTCTGTCCCTGATTCCCAGTGGGACAAATATGGAACCTATGAGACAAAGAAGGGAAACCTCGTGGAAGGGACCTATGTTTTTTCAGTTATTTTTCAGGAACTTTTAATGCAGGGGTATTCCAGAGAATTTGAGATGGAGTCAGACAGGGAAGGGACTTATTTGATGGCACAGGCAGGTTTTTCACCTCTGGGTACAATAGAACTCTTAGAGAAGTTGAAAAACCATTACTGGGAAGCCCCTGATATGGGTTACTGGAGATCCCACCCTTATTTAGAAGACAGATTGGAACTTGCCTCTGTAAGGGTATCTTCCCTTAAAGGTTTAAGTCAAAAGACAGACCCTTTAGAATTTCAAAAGAGAGTACAGGAAAAGTTTTATTTTCTATCCCTTCAGGAAAGGGATGAGGAAAAGAAAAAGATATTGTTTAAAATTGCTTTAAATTCCTGCAGCAGGGGGATTTTGAGTTTTGAACTAAACTTAAAAAACCTTAACGAAATAGAAAAAAACAGGTTATCCAGAAATGTTTATGAAAGAAACTATGAAAGTTTAATTAAGGATTATAAAAGGGTGATTAATAAATTTGAAGGGGACAGGGAAGTTCAAAATAATTTAATTAAATTGAAGGAAAGATATGAAGGGATTTTAAAGGAAAAGGAAGAATGTTTTATTCCCTTCAAGAATTATTTTTATGAAAGTTTCCCTTCCTCTGCTTACCTGGATGCTTATTATGAAAATTACAGGGATAGGGAAGAGGACTTCCTGCCTTTTATTTTTTATGGTTCAAATTTATTAAGATTGGGTGACGAAGAGAAGGCAGTGGAAATTTTTAAAGAGTTTTATCAGAAAGGAAGGGAAGAGTTTAAGGAAAAGATACTGGAAGAAATCTTCAGTTATGGAGTAAATTTTAAAAATTTAAATGCTCTTTATATTGTACAAAGTTCCTTTGAAGAGGATTTCGTGAAGGTAAATTTTTATGGTATGTTTTTTGAGAGATTAAAGGAGGTTCAATCCTTAAAGGACTTGAGAAAATTTTTAGACAGATTCCCTGACTCCCCCTTTTATGGCAGGGTTTATGAAAAACTGGAAGAACTTGCCAACAGAGATTATGTTAAAGGAAGGGCTTTTAAAAGTGTAGGGGATTTTCAATCTGCCCTTGAAATTTATAATAAAATATTGGAAAATGCCTATGATACAAAAATTGCAGCAAAAATAAGAGAAGAATTAAAAGAAGGAGGTAAACTATGAAATCTTTAAAGTTTTTTGTGTTTTTGCTTTTCTTTTCCTTAATTTCTTTTTCTCTTACCTTTGAAGAGGAAATTAAGAACTTTGAAAAGCTACAAATTAGAGGAACTGCTGATTTTAAGGACTATGAATTGAAAATAGGGGATATGGATTTGAAATTCACAGGTAAAGCAAAAGAGGTTATCGCAGGAAATTACACCCTGGGATTTCTTTTTGAAGGAAATGGAAACTTCACTTTAAATTTAAAAGATAAATATGCTCTGGTTGGTATAAAGACAAACCTGAAAGAAAACAATTCCTATGAGCTGAATGATAAAAATCAAATTATAGATGATTTTACAGAAGCCCTTATTTTAACCTATCCCTTTCTTTCGTCTACTCTTTTTGGAACTGGAGAAGCAAAGGAAGATGATAAATTAATGGATTATGTAAAGATATTGGACAGGTTGAGATTTCCCTCTCTGGAGTTTTATTTTGTTCCAGCCATCTTAAATAATTATAAAAATGGAATGGCTCTCTGTTTTATAAAGGGAAAAAAGGAAAAAAATTTACTTTTTATGATGGATGGGAATGAAGAAAATATGGAATATTTGACTGCTTACAAGACCTCCCGATGGGAGTCCTCCCTTTTGGATACCACACTCCTTGCTTTCCATCCCTATCTTTTTGACTGGACAAAGAGAAAAGTTTATCCAATTTATACAACCCATCTGGACATAGAAGTGCTATCAAAGGATAATTTAAATCTTTATGAAAAGGCAACCATTGAATTTACCCCTTTGAAAGATAATATTTCTGTAATGACCCTTTCCCTCACCAATGGAACCAGCAAGGAAGAATGGAGACCTTATAACAAAAGGAGCAATCCTTTTAATTGCAAGGTTATCAAAGATGAAAAGGGAAATAGTTTACCCTTCATTCACAAATATGACACTATTTTACTTAAATTAAATGAGCCCACCAAAAAAGAAAAACCCTTTAAATTAACCTTTGAGTCAGAGGGTCCAATCTTAAAAAATTTCAATGGAGATGCCTATTTTATATTGGGAAATATGGTCTGGTATCCCACTTTAAGCTTATATGCTACTCAGGCAACTATCCATTTTATTGCAAAGGTAAAGGAGCCGTGGAAACCAATAAATTGCGGAGTTACTATAAAAGAGTGGAAAGAAGGGGAGTTAAACTGTCTTGAATCAAAAAGTGATGAACCAGTGGATTTCCCATTTATAATTGTAGGGGAGTTCAAGACGCAGGAATTTAGAGAAAAGGACTATCTGGTAAGGGTTCATTCTTATGCCCAGCTTAAAGAAAGTGGTGGTAAAAAACTGGGTAAAAATGGACTTGCTATTCTGGATTTTTATTCCAATGGACTTGTTCCTTTCCCCTATGGAGAACTGGATGTAGTGGAAATTCCCTATTTCAGACACTTTTTCTGGCAGGCACCAGCTGGGATTGTGGAAATTACCTCTGAAGGGCTAAATCCCATTGGTTCCGGAGATGAAGATGACATTGACACTCTTTTGAGAAGATATGTTTCCTTAGGTGTCAATGCAAGGTATGCCCATGAAATTGGGCATCAGTGGTTTGGAAACCTGATTTCCTGGGCTTCTGATGTGGATGGCTGGCTTTCTGAGTCCTTTACTGAATATCTATCCTATATGTTTATGGAATCCACTGATAAAAAGAAAGCAAAGGAACAATTTAATGGATGGGTTACAGCACAAAAGGACTTGAAAGAAAGGGGTTCAATTTTTACTGCTGCTTACCTTGACACCAATGATCCAAATGATTATGTTTACCATTATTATAATAAGGGACCACTGCTGCTCCATAATTTAAGAAAGGAATTGGGGGACCAAACATTTTTTACCATATTAAAGAGATTTGTAGAGCAGTGCCAGAAAAAGAGATTGAAGGCAACCACCGAGGACTTCATACAATTTGTAAATTTCTTTTCAAAAAAGGATTACAGACCCTTCTTTGAAAAGTACTTCTATGGATCAGATCCCCTCCCAGTGGAAAAATAATTTATAATTTTTAAAAAGCCGCCTCGTAAAAGAGGCGGCTTGAAATTTAATTTTTTTCATAAAAAGCCATATCCATAAATCCATGTCCAGATAAATTAAATAAAATAATTTTCTTTTTGTTTTCTTTTTTTAATTTTAATGCCTCATCAATTACTGCTGCAATGGCATGGCTTGATTCAGGGGCTGGAAGAATTCCTTCTGTTTTATAAAATAACTTTCCTGCTTCCAGAACTTTCTCCTGACCGTATGCCTTTGCCTTTACCAAATTTAAATTTACAAGATGGCTTACCAGCGGTGCCATTCCGTGGTACCTCAAGCCCCCTGCGTGGATTGGAGGTGGCAGAAAGTCCTTTCCCAGGGTGTACATATAAATAAGTGGTGTAAGCCCTGCTGTATCTCCATAATCATATTTGAGCTCACCCTTTGTTATGGAAGGACAGGCTTCTGGTTCCACGGCAAGAAATTCAATTTGCTTTCCTTCCTTTAAATTTTTTCTTATAAAAGGAAAAGAAATACCCGCAAAATTAGAGCCACCTCCAACACAACCAATGACCAAATCCGGCTCAATTCCTATTTCTTCAAGTTGCTTTTCTGCCTCCAGTCCAATTATCGTCTGGTGCATCAGGACGCAATCCAGAACAGAGCCCAGGGAATATTTTACATTTTTGTTTTTTAGGGTAATTTCAATGGCTTCAGAGATGGCAATTCCAAGACTTCCAGAATGGTTTTCATCTTGGGATAGAAATCTTTTGCCAATTTCTGTCAGACCGCTGGGGCTTTCAATTACATCACTACCAAAGAGTTTCATAAGGATTTTTCTTCCTGGTTTCTGCCTGTAACTTATTCTAACCATAAAAACCTTTATCTTTAGATCAAATAAATATCCAGCATAGGAAAGGGCAGAACCCCATTGCCCTGCTCCAGTTTCAGTGGTTAAAGTTTCAATTCCATCCCTTCTTGCATAATAGGCTTGCATAATGGCAGTATTTGTCTTGTGGCTACCAGTGGGAGAGGCACCTTCATATTTATAGAAAATTTCAGCAGGAGTGTCGAGATATTTTTTAAGGTTTTTTGCATAAATAAGTGGAGTGGGTCTGAAGGTGGAATAAATTTCCAAGACATCCTCTGGTATTTTTATAAATCTTTCCATGGTGATTTCATTTTCAACAAATTCCTTTGGAAAAATTACCTCAAGTTCCTTGGGGTTTAAGGGCTCTTTTGTGGCTGGATGAAGGGGGGGTTTTGGAAGATAAGGCAGGTCTGCCTTTATGTTATAAAAATACTTGGGTAAAAAACTATTATTTTTAGATAAAAGATTATTCATCTTTTTCCTCCTTTAATTTGATTTTTTTAAAATTATAATTTAGAAAATAGACCTATATTCTGGGCGGGTACCCCGCCCACCAGAAGAAAGCGGAAAGAAAAGAGAGCTTTAGAAAAAAATCCAATTTACTCATCCCTTTAGTATAACAAATTTTTAAGCAAAAATAAACCATTTTTTGAATTTTTTATAAATGGTATAATAAATATAGTTTTGTGGCTATTTAAATTTTTGATTTTGGGATTATTATGAAAGATAGACACCTGGTGACAGAAATTTCCCCTGCTTTAACTCTGGCTGCAGAGGTGATAATAGAACTAAGTATTGCCCTTAAAAATTTTTATATATATGATAAAAATCACAAGGTAGTTACAAAAAGCATAGAAATGGCTTACAATAGAATAAAAAACGCTTTAAATTTAAAATATGCTTTAAAGTACCATTTTGCAAAAAATACAATTATTTACGAGCAAATCTATCTGGATAAAAAAAATCCTATTTTTGCAAGGTTTGCCAATAATTTATGGGAAGTGTCTATTACCTCTCTTGAATTTAAGGAAGGCTTGACTTCGGGAGAGTTGCTGGATTTTCTTTCCTTTGTAAAGGATTTGAAGAAATCAAAGGAAAAGAAAAATATAAGTGCACCTTTAAGAAATATAATTATCGAATTTCTGGATGTAAATTCAATGAGAGTGGAAAAAAAGGATGAGATCACAGAGGAAGATAAAAAGATAGCCGAAAAATTGTGGGAAGAGTTTCTTTTTGCCCTTTCTGGGGATAAAAAGGAAATGATTGAGACCAGAGCTGTCTCTCAATCGGTGGTCTATCTTGCTAAAAAATTATCAGAACAGGCAAAGGAGAAGGAAAAGGACTATGGCAGCGCTATGGTGGATTATCTGAAAAAGCTGGATTCTTCCTATAGAAGAAAGGGTATTTTAAGCCAGACAGAACTGGGAAATAAAATAAAGAACTTTATTGAAAATATGGACCCTGCTTTAAGACAGCAGATTTTGGTTTCCTGCCTTACCACGGAAGAACTCTCAGAAAATATTCTGCAGGAACTAATCAAAATTTCCAATGTAGAGTTGATAATGGAAGCCCTTTCAAAATTAAACAGTGAAAGCAGGGCTATCCCTCTTACAGTATATAGAACAATAACTCTCCTTTCTATGCTGGAAGGGGAAAGCCAGAGCAGTAAGGAAGATGAGGATTTTTTTATTCAAGAAGTATCTGGGGAAAAACTCCAGGCACTTCTGGACACCCTTTTATCAGAGGAGCAAAGATTTGAATATACCAGCGAAGAATATGAAGAAAAAATTGAAAAATTTCAGGAATACTCTGATGAAATGGCAAGGGAAAGGTCCTATTCTTCAGCCAAATCTTTGTTTTCTCCTACAAATGTAAATCTTCATTTTATGGGTGTTGCCTTGGAAGTTCTGGAAAGGTGCAAAAATGATACAAATTTGGCAGAGAGCACAGCTCAAAAATTAAATGATATATTTATGAGTTTTTTTTCTACAAATCAGTTTGGAGGCTGTCTGAAATGTATTTCCTTGAAAAAGAGGGCTGAAAAACTGGATCCCAAAATTTCTGCCATAAATTTTATCTGGGAAGAGGAAGAAAAGATTTCCTTTTTTATCCAGTTATTAAAGAGCGAGGACAGAGCAGAAGCTATTGTGGCAAGCAAAATACTTTCCCAGATTGGCAGGAAAGCTTTAAGCTCACTTGTGGAGGTTTTAAGAAATTCAAGCAGTATGGAGCATAGGATACATGCTTTAAATTCAATAATTGAGATGGAAGAAAGCCCCGCCCCTTACCTCATAGATTTGCTGGAAAAACCCCAACCTTGGTATTTAACAAGAAATATTATATATATACTGAAAAAACGAAAGGATCCCTCAGGCATTGAAAAATTAAAAAACCTCTGGCACTTTTCCCATATAAAAGTTAAAATGGAATTTATTTCATACCTTTATAATTTAAAGAATAAAGAATGGATAAACTACTTTAGAGATGCCCTTTTCAGTCCCATAGAAGAGATGGTGCTAAATGCAGCAAGGCTTATTACAAAGATAAAATGGGACGAAGTGGTTCAACTGGTAATTGAAAGGGCTAATTTAATTCCCCCTTACAAGGTAGGTGGAAATTTTCATAAACAGCT
>JBBFMJ010000072.1:0-7986 GCA_037478515.1 Thermoanaerobaculia bacterium | reverse complement strand
AAAAAGTGAAGGGGAAGAAACTTAAAGGAAGCATATAAAAGTAATAAAAAATGGATCTTTTGTGAGCAAAGGAAGAATGAATTCTCCCTAAGGTTTGCCTTTGAAAAATCTCTATAAAAGGGTCCATACCCAATTTATTAAATAAAAGATAAAACCAAAGGAATACTGGAAAGAAAGAAAAAATCAAGGAGAGGGGATGAAAAATAAATTTAAAGACCCTTTTATCTTTTTCAAAGATACCATAAATTAAGGGAACTACCCAGAACCATATAAAAGAAACAGGTCCTTTGGTAAGAAGGGAAAGGGAAAAGAAAAGCCCAAAGAAAATTTCCAGGTGCTTTTTATCTTTATACAATTTTAAAAATAATAAATAATAGGAAAATAGGACAAAAAAAGTTAAAACTATGTCCATCCTGATGGCTTTTGATAAAAAATGAAACTGAATTGAAGAAAATAAAATTTAGACAGAAAGCAGGATTTCCTCCTCCTCCACCTTGAATAATTTCAGAAATTTATAAAAAATTATTAAGATTAAAATTGAAAAAATCTGGGAAGGAAAGATAAAGGAAAACTTATTTTCCCCAAAAATTTTCTGAAAAATAATTAAAATGTAAAAATATAAAGGTCCTTTATGTAAATATAAATCATAATTGTAAAGGGGATACAAAAAATTTCCAGTTTCCAGCATCTCCCTGGAAATTTCCACATATTTCAATTCATCGGGTTCTGTAAATTCTCTGGAATAACTGTAAAAAAATATAGAAAATAATATAAATCCAAAGATTATATACTTAAATTTAATCAATGAAAAATTTGAGTAAAAAATTTTTAAACTATCTTCTTTTTCTATCAAATTTATGTTTTGTCAGTGCCCAGGCAAAGGGAGAAGCAATGGCAATGGAAGAGTAAGTTCCAATAATAATCCCCACAAATAGTACAAAGGCAAAATTATGAATCACCGTTCCCCCTAAAAAGAAAAGACAGGCAACTACAATGAAAGTCAAACCAGAGGTAATAATTGTCCTGGAAAGGGTTTCATTTATGGAATTATTCATTATCTCTTCCAGAGTGGTGCCTTTCCTCAATCTTATATTTTCTCTTATCCTATCAAAGACAATTACAGTATCATTTATAGAATAACCTACAAGCGTCAAGAGTGCTGCAATTACAGTGAGATCTATGGCTCTGTTAAAAAAAACCAAAAAAGCCAGGGCAATTAAGACATCATGAAAAAGGGCTATAACTGCACCAGCTCCATAGGCAAAGTGCCTGAACCTGAACCAGATATATACAAGCATCCCCAGAAGGGAAAAGATAACTGCAAAGGTTGCCTTTTTCTGTAAATCCTTCCCGATTTTGGGTCCTACACTTTCAGCATTTAAAATTGAAAAAGGACCTGCAAAGGAATTCTGTTTTAAATGTAAATAAAACTCTGGCTTCATACCCTTTAAATCCTTTAATTCTTCCACAGATTTAATAACACCTTTTTCCTTTTTATAATCAGAAAAACTCTGGGCAAGGTAAGAAATTTCTTCTTCCTTTTCAGGAAATTTTTCCATAAGAAAAAGCTGAAAGGTGGATTTTCCAGCCAGATTTAAATCAAAACCTTCTCCTCTGCCTAAATTTGCAGTTAAAACTTTTTGTAAAACAGTGATGGTTTCCCCTTCTTTTCCAGGCAAATTTGGAACCCTTAATAAAAATTCTTTTAATTCTGGTTCATCATACTCTTGAATTGTGGCTTCACCAAATCCATTTTCCGAAAGGATTTTCCTCAATTTACCCAGATCTGGTTTTTCCTGAAATTTTAAGGTAAGTTGAGTTCCCCCTGCAAAATCAATTCCAATATTAAAACCACCCCTTAAAAAATAGGCAATAAAACCAAGGATAATTAGGACTAAAGAAAAAGAGATAAAGTAATACTTTAGCCCCATAAAAGGTATTTTTGGATTTTTAAATATTCTAATCATATCTCACCCCTTCTTAAATACTTAAACTCTTAACTCTTTCTTTATATTTATAGAAAAAGTCAAAGATGGTTCTGGAAACAAAGACAGCAGTAAACATAGAAGCAAGGAGTCCAATAATAAGGGTTATTGCAAAACCCTTAATGGGACCCGTTCCAAATTGAAAAAGGAAAAGCCCAGCTATGATTGTGGTCACATTGGAATCAATAATTGTTGTAAGTGCCCTTGAAAAACCTAAAGATATGGCTGCTTTTATGGATTTACCAGAGAGAAGCTCTTCCCTTATCCTTTCAAAAATCAAAACATTGGCATCCACAGCCATACCAACGGTTAAAATAATACCTGCAATACCAGGAAGGGTAAGGACTGCTTTCAGATAAGCCATTATTCCAAAAAGGATAATTACATTTAAAATTAAAGCCACTATGGCATTTACGCCTGATAATCTATAATAAAAAACCATAAAAATGATAATTAATATAAGCCCCAGTATACCTGATTTTATACCCCTTTCAATGGAATCCCTTCCCAGAGAAGGTCCTACGGTCCTCTCTTCCAGATAAATAACTGATGCGGGAAGGGAACCAGACCTTAAAACCAGAGCCAGATCCTCTGCTTCTTCAATGGTGAAGTTTCCTTCAATTTCAGCATCAGGGGTGGTGATTTTATCCTTTATAACAGGAGCAGACATTATTTGATTATCCAGAACAATGGCAAGGCGCCTTCCTACATTTTCCCCTGTGACTTTTGCAAATTTTTTGCTCCCTGAAGCATTCAAGGAAAACTGAACATTGGGTTTTCCATACCTGTCCAGACCTCTTTTTGCACTCTTTAAATCCCTCCCAGATATAGATGCCTTCTTTTCTACGGTATACCATACCCTTTTTCCACCCTCCCCTCTCTCTTTTCCAGGAAGAATTTCCAGATTTTGTGGAAGATTCCCTCCATACGCCTGAATGAGTGCCTCCTTCTCTTCTGTGGGACCCTTATCCACCAATTTTAATTCCAGAACAGCAGTGGCTTTAATAATTTCTTTTACCCTTTCAGGGTCATCCACTCCTGGAAGCTGAACCACAATTCTGTTGCTGGTCCCCTGCCTTAAAATGGTGGGTTCTGCAAGACCTAAAGCATCCACCCTGTTTCTGACTGTTTCCAGTGCCTGCCTTATGGCAAGTTCTTCTCTTTCCCTCTGGGTATTACCCCTCATTTTAATAGCCAATTTATCCCCTGTCTGGCTTACATCCCACCCTGGCAAATTTTCTTCAACAAGTCCCTGGGCATCTTTTATTCTTTCCAGAGGTACTTTTATATTAAAACTCTTTTCATCGGGAAATTCTTTTTCTTCCACTGGAATTCCCTCTTTTTTTAACTTTTCTTGAAGAAAATCAAAGGCATCATTCCTGTCAGCCACCAGGGCATCCTGGGTCTGGACTTCCAGAACCAGATGGCTTCCCCCTTTAAGGTCAAGGCCTAATCGGATCTTTTCCTTTGGCGGAAAAAGGAAAAAAATAGAAGCCACCAGAACAATAAAAATTAAAATAAATCGCCATAAAATATCTTTTCTCATAATACCCCCTAAACTTCTTCCTTTTCTGCCCCGGGTTGAAGCCCAGCAACGGCAGAGCGGGAAATCCTAATTTTTACATTTTCCGATACTTTCAGGACCACTGTATCATCTTCCAAGGCAACAATGGTGCCGTAAATTCCGCCAGTGGTTATTATTCTGTCCCCTTTTTTAAGGTTTTTTAAAAATTCCCTCAGTTCCTTCTGTTTTTTTTGCATAGGTCTTATGAGCAAAAAATAAAAAATCAAAAAAACAATAATAATGGGCAAAAATCCTAAAATTGGGTTATTTTGAGCCAAAATATATCCCTCCTTAAATTTTAAATTAAAGTAATAGTTTGCCTTAAATTTGAAATAAAGTCAAGCCAGAAATATAAATTATGGAGTGTTGCCAGGAAATATGAAACAATTTCCCTCTGATGATACATAGTATAAAGGTAACTTAAGGTATAGTTTTTGCAGGTAAGACAAGGACAATTTTCATCTGGTGGTTTGAAAACTTCTTTATATTTGGCAGATTTATAATTTATTATCCCTTTTGATGTAAAAATTTGACCATTTCTGGCATTTCTTGTAGGAATTACACAATCAAAAAGATCCACTCCCAACTCCACTGCCTTTTTAATATCTTCAGGATAACCAAAGCCCATAAGATACCTGGGTTTGTCTTCAGGTAAATTTTCCACCACTGCTTCCACTGCTTCAAAGGTCAATTTCTCCTCTTCCCCCAACCCCAATCCTCCAATTCCATATCCATCAAAATCCATATCCCTTAAATTTCTTGCAGCTTTTTCTCTCAAAGCCAGATTTGTTCCCCCCTGTACAATTCCAAAAAGAGAAAATTTTTCCTTTTCCCAGACATTCAGGGATCTTAAAGCCCACTTTTGGGTGATATCCACTGCCTTTTCCATTTCCTTTAAAGAACAATTGGCTGGTGGGCAGAGGTCTAAAACCATTCCTATATCACAACCCATTCTCTCCTCCATTTCCACCACTGTCTCAGGATTTAACAATTTGCTTTTTCCAGACCTGGGATCTTTAAAAATTACCCCTTTTTCTTCCACTTTTCTATATCCCTTCAAAGAATAGGTTTGATAACCTCCGCTATCAAAAAGAACTGGTAGATTTATGGAAAAATATTTATGAACCCCTCCAGCCCTCTCAATAATTTCCACAGATGGATAAAATAGAAGGTGTAAAAGATTCATTAAAACTATATTTGCCCTGACTTCATCAAGAAAAAAGGAAGGCAGTGCCTTGACTGTCCCATAAGTTGCCACTGGCATAAAGGCAGGGGTCTCAATTTCCCCATGTTTTGTATATAAAACCCCTCTTCTGGCTCTACTATTTTTGCTTTTTTGAAGGATTTTAAAGGTCTTTTTCATTCCATTGTCTTTGTATAGTTTTCTATGAGTACATCTGGAGGAATTTCGGGTTTAAAAATTTCTTCTCCCAAAGGTAAATCTATTTTCAGGTTTTTAAATTCCACATAGGTCAGGTCTCCATCCTTTTCCAGGATTTCAATGGAAGAAGGGAGATAATCCTTCTTGTTTATCACCATTTTCCAGCTCTTCCAGTATTTTTTAAGTTTAAACATCTGGGGAGTGAGGATTAGAGTATCCTCATTTTCCTTTCTCCTGAGTTCAATGGTAAAGTAATTTTTAAGTTTTTCCAGAGGTTCCTGGGCAAAAATTATTGAAAATATTCTTCCTCTCAACCGGGAAACCTTTCCCATTTTGACCTTTTTGAGAGAGGGATAATAAATTTTAAAATTTTCCTTCTCCACAAAAATAATATATTTCTCAGGATTTGTATATTCCCACCGGATATAATCTGGTTTTTTAAAATATATAACACCTTTAAACTCCTGAGGGGTTTTAAATAATTTTGAAGTTTTCCTTTGATAAAAATTTGCCTGAAGAGTAGTAATACTATTTTGAGCCCTTTGCATATCTCTTAAAAGCTCTTCTATACTCTCTTCAGGAAAGAGAAAAAGTGGAAAAAAAAGAAAAAAAATAATATTTTTCATTGAGCACTATTTTATATTAAAAATTCCCCCTTGACAACTTTTAAATCTTCTGGTTTAATAAAAAACTTTATTTTAGAGGTGAATATGGTTAATTTAGGTAAAAAACATACCTGTACAAACAAAAATTGCGGGATAAAATTTTACGACCTGGGAAAAAAAGAAGTGGTCTGCCCCAGATGCCATAAAAAAATAACTGAAGAGGAGGAAAAACAACTCCTGGAAAAGAAGGTAAGGGCTATCCCCTTGGAGGAAGAAGAGGAAGAAAAAATTGAAGAGGAAGGGGAAGAGCTTCTGGAAGAAGAAAAGGATTTGCTGGAAGAGGAGTACGTGGAAGAGGATTACTCTGAATTTGACACCACAGAATACGAGGAGGAGTGAAATCTTTTACATACTGGGGCTGGGTAGTAATCTTCCAATCCCTGAAAGAAACATTGAAAATGCCATAATATTATTGCAAAAAAAGGGTTTTAAAATCCTTAAATACTCTTCCTTTTACCTTTCAGAGCCAGCAGGATACAGAGACCAGCCCATATTTGTTAATTTAACCCTCCTGCTTCAGACAGATTTAAAGCCCTTAAAACTTTTAAAAAAGATAAAAAAAATTGAAAAGGAAATGGGAAGGGTAAAGACCTTTAAAAATGGTCCCAGAAAAATTGACATAGATATACTACTGGGCGAAGAAGTTTTTTTTAAAGACAAAAAACTTAAAATTCCCCATAAAAATTTTTTAAAAAGACCCTTTGAATTTCTTCCTTCCTTGGAAGTTTCCCCCGATTTTATACATCCTATCCAAAAGAAAACTTTAAAGGAAATAGGGGAAAGGATATCCTTTAAAATAAAGGCAGTTAAATCCATCAAGCCAGAGATTACTTTATCTTCTTAAATCTCTCTTCTATCCTATTTTTGACTTTTAAATCGGGAGTTTTATCTTCCAGAAGGATATCTTTAATATCCTTTAAATTCTCCTCAAAGAGGTTTATCTTTTCCATATCTTCAGAGACAGGAAAAGTGGAAATAATCCTCTCCATACCTTCTATTTCCTTTAAAAATCTTTCCTTTTGCTTTAAGGATTCAGCTGGTAAGCCCATATATATCCTTTCAAGCCTTAAAGTCAGTTCTAAAATCTTATCTACCCTGATTTCCTCTTTTATATACTTTTTTTCAAGCCAAATGACCACTGCCATATAGGATATAAAGGAAAATAAGATGAAAGAGAAAAGAAATAGTAAAAAATAGGATTTTTCTTTTTTCTTTTTATCAATGGGAATTTCCAGGGGTTTAAACTTGGAAAAAACCAGCCCGCATTTTATACATTCCTCCGCCTCTTTCTGATTCTGGGTTCCACAGTGGGGACAATATCGAAAAGCTTGATTCACTTTATTATTATAACACCAAAATGGTATAATACATAGTTATTATTTATAAGGAGGTTATGATGAAAAAAACTTTTCTTTTATTTTTTCTTTTATTTTCCCTTACTTCTTTTGGGGATTATGTGGTGCTAAATTTGAAAAATGTTCACTGTGAAAAGGGAGCAAAGACGGTGGAAAAAACCCTTCTTTCGGTACAGGGGGTAGAAGAGGTAAAAATAGATATAAAAAAGGCAATCTGTCAGGTAAAATATGATCCCAAAAAGACAAATCCAGAAGACCTTGTAAAAGAAATCAATAAGACAAATTATAAAGCAGAGATTCAAGGAAACTATTCCTGCCCCTCCATTGGAGTAAAAGAAATTGACGATTTTCACAGTGTCCTACACACAATGCACGAGGCAGTAAATGAAAAGAAGTTTGAAGTTTTAAGGGAAAATATCAGCCAGCTTATAAACAGGGCAGAAATTCTAAAAAAATATGCAAATAATCTTTTAGAAAAAGCAAATGATGAAGGGGAAAAGACAAAGTGTAATGAAGTATTGAAACTTTCGGAGGAAGTTTTTAAAAATGCCCTCTCTCTTCAGACCTCTTTAAAAGATGGAAAGGAAGAAGAAATAATTAAAAATTTTGACCTTCTCCACGAGAATTTTTATAAAATACTGGAAAAATCTGAATAATTTACTTTTGAAATAACAAAAAATATTCCTGATTGCCCTTCTGTCCCTTTATAGGTGAGGGGCAGGAACCTATGAATTTTAATTTCAAATCCTTGGCAAAATTTATAATTTCTTCCATTTTTTCTAAAACTTTGTCAATTTTTCTTACAATCCCCCCCTTTCCCACATCCTTTTTTCCCACCTCAAACTGGGGTTTGAAAAGGGCAAGGAGATATCCCTTCCATTGGAGGGCAGGAATAAGGGGTGGAATTATAAGCTTTAAACTTATAAAGGACACATCTACCGTTATCAAATCCACCTTCTCTGGAATAAATTCCTCTTTGAAGTACCTTGCATTCAAACCCTCCATTAAAACCACTCTTTCATCCCTTTTTAAACTC
>JBBFMJ010000071.1:0-8000 GCA_037478515.1 Thermoanaerobaculia bacterium | reverse complement strand
TCCCGGATGTGTTGCCACTGGAAAGACCAAAGAAGAAGTTGAAATAAATATGCACAAAGCCATAGAAATGCACCTCAAAGGTCTAAAAGAGGAAGGGTTGGCAATTCCAAAATCAAAATCCTTTGCTGAATTTATAGTTGTAAAAGAAATAACTTAATCTTAATTTTAAATTTTTTTAAATTACCTTTCAAATTTAAAATTTATAATTTAAGATTGTTTTTAATAAATCTCTCTATATCTCCCTTTGAGAAAGGGAGATTTTTAAAAGTAAAGATAAGAAAGAAAAAAACTTTATCTTTATCTCCTTTAAAAATGCCCCTACCTTTGTATTGGAGAATTAAAAAATTCTGGAAAAATTAACAAAAAAATTTATTTCAATTTAATTTTTTTAATAAATTTTTTCCTCCTGCGCAGGGATTAGAACTGCCTCATTGGTTCTGTTGTCAATTACTGAAGCGGAAGAGATAAAGGGTTGTGCGGAAAAGTTTGTGATTTTTATGGAACCCTGTTCAAGATCCTCTTTTTGAGCAAAGTATTTAAAAATTTGTGGAAATTGTTTGTACTCACCAGGATTAATTAATTCTGTAAATTCAGAAAGCAAATTTCCATCAGAACTGAAAAGTTCTATTTTAAAATTGGCATAATTATTTCCTATATTTGTGATATGAAGATTGGACCTGAAAAACTCATTTTCTTTAAGACCTGTTATCCACCAAGAGGGCTTGGGTACTATATCAATATCAGAGCTATGGCCTGTAAAATACTGGCAATTTGTCTCTTCTGAGATATTCCTTTCCCTTAAAGTAAGATTATAAACCTTTGCTCCAAGGATGATTTCCTGATTGGCAACAACTTGAAGGGCACCCGAGGTTTCCAGGTTCATCTCTCCCACTACATCCTTTATATAAATTTGCTGTAAGGGATTTAAATCCCTTATCAGGGTAGAAGCAATTTCTCCATTGGGATAATGAAAATATATCCTTATCTTTGTTTTCTCAGAAGATACATTTTGAATTGAAAGGTCTGTCTTCCACCAGCTTCCATTTCCCCCCTTTTGATTTGTAGCAACCTGCACCCATTTGTCTATGGAATTGGCATTAAAACTTTCATCTAAGGTTCCATTTTTGTTTAACAAAGCTATTTTATACCTTTTTTTATCTGAAATTTCTGTAAACCTTCCAATAATATAAAACTGGTCATTGTTTTTTTGTTGCATTTCAAAAACATAATCATTTATCTTGGGGCTGAAATCTTCCACCAAACTTCCATCTGAATTTATCAGAGCAATACTGTTTCTTTCTTTCTCGGAAATATTAAAAAAGTGTCCTGCCACAAAGATCCTTCCATTGGGCTCAAGCAGGGTAGAATAGACACAGCCATCAGGATTTGGTTTAAAACTCTCATCCACGGCTCCATCGGGATAAAATCTTACTAAATTTTTTATATTTTCCTTTCCATTTACCCAGGAGATACAGCCCCCTGCAAGGATTTTTCCATCTTCAAGGAGATGGAAGGTATAAATGTTATAATCAATGTTTGCCTTAAAACTTTTATCCAGAGTTCCATCAGGATACAATCTGGCTATCCCCCTCTGATATACACCATTTACACTGTTGAAATTTCCTCCAATTAGAATTTTCCCATCGGGAAGTTCTTTTATGGCTGAGACATAACCGTCTACCTTTGCTAAAAAGGATTTATCCAGCATCCCTGCCTGGTCAATCCTGGCAATACCACTCCTTTCTATGCCATCCACAGTGGTAAAACTTCCACCTATTAGAATTTTTCCGTTTTCCTGAATGTATATTTCATTTACCGACTTATTTGGAGTTGCATAAAAAGATGGATCCAGAGAGCCATCGGGCAGAAGCCTTGCAAGGTATTTTTTATATTCTCCATTAACGCTTGTAAAATTTCCACCAATTACTATTTTCCCATCCTTCTGAATTCCCAGGGCATAAACCCAGTCGTTTGTCTCTGCCACAAAACTTTCATCCAGAAAACCATCAGGTACAAGGCGGGCAATGTTATTTCTGCAGAGTCCCCCCATCTTAGAAAAATATCCTCCCACCAGAATCTTTCCATCTTCCTGAACCCTGATGGTGCTTAAATACTGGGATATTAAAAGGGAAGGGAAAAAAAGGAAAAAAAATATCAGTTTGGAGAAAAAACCCATAATTTACCTCCCAATAAATTTCAATTTTATTTTATCTTAAATTTCTTACTTATTGCAATAACTATCAGCTGTCCTTTCTATGTTTGATGAATTATATCCCAAAGAGCCCTCTGTGGAAGTTCCATTGTCTGCTGTAACCAGAATAAATAATTTTGAAGTGTCTCCAGTTATTCCATTTTCCAGATTATAATTTAATACCTGGAGCATTTCCCCAAGGTCATTATTTATTGTAATATGGCATTGTTTTTTCCCATCTGTGGAAGAAAACACTTTAAAGGGATTTGTCTCTGGCTTATTTGAAATGTAAAGATTGTAATACTGAGCACCTATATCTTCAAAGAGAATATCCACATTGTTTCCATTTTTGTATAACTTTAAATGATGAGCTGAGTCATTTGAGACCTCCCCTGCAATGTTTGCACAAGTAAAGGATGAGGTATCGCAATTTTGAACACCTGTAATTTTTGAAACGCTCATTGAAATGGAGGTGCAGTTGGCATTGGCACTTGCAGAGCCGCAACTTGATGCTTCTGTAACTCTTAAAGCATAAGTCCCTGCACCTTTTTGATTATAAAAGGAAGTGACATCATAAGAGCTTTGAGCACTCTGCCCATAGTTTTTTAAAACAGAAGCACTCAAATCGGGTGCCAGGAGCTCCACCATCACACAATTTACAAGGTCAGTATCCCCTGAAAGGGTAAAAGAAACACTTGCTGAACTTACTGTTGGAGTTAATGTAAAGGATGGGGAAAGGGTGCTTGTCTTGGAACCATTTTTTATGTTTGTAAGGTCTGGTCCTGTGGCATTTTGAGTGGTGGTTCCACCTGTCTGACCTACCTGCCTTATCAGAAAGTTTAAATCATTGGGATAGATATATGCTCCACCATTTGATGTCTTTGAAACAAGGTCAAAACCAATGGAGGAACCACAGGAATAAGTGGAATACCAGTAATTTGAATCAATTATAAAAATAAATGTATAAGAAGAGGTCTGATTTATATCTATGTTTCCAAAACTTCCTGGGTTGTTGCAGAGACTCAGGCCTTCTCCAGCCAGAGAGCCAAAGACATTTGTTGCAGGTGCCTGTCCTATGTTTTTAACAGTCACTGTAAGTTGCCATTTTTCCCCTGCCTCTGGCACCCCATCTCCATCTTCGTTTATGGGAACCAGTCCAGAATTTGAGAAATAAACAATATTTGGTATGCAGGGATTTATTGTAACTGAAAACGGGTCAGAGGTGGAGGTGCAACCATAAATATTAGTATAGGATACAGTATAATTTCCACTTTGGGAAGCCTGGTATTCATAGGAATTAGCACCTAAAATTGCTTCTCCATTTAAATACCATTGATAATTGGTCATACCCTGCTGAGTGGAAAGAAGGACGGTTGTGGAAGGGCAGGTATTTGAAGAAGGACCAGTTATGGTGGGTATTCTTGAATTATTTATATCTGTAAAACTTTGAGCTGGGCTATCTGTTGAGCCACATGAATTTGTTGCTCTTATAAAATAACTATGAGAATTTGTATCCCCTGGATTATATAAAGAACCTGATGAATAATTTGATTGTGCCAGAGATCCATCTCTGTATAAACTATGGCTTGTGGCACCTGTTCCTGGGTTGTAATAAATCCTTATTCCACTTTGGGCGCAAGTGGATTCATCGGTTATATTTGTAATAGAGGGTGCTGAAGGGGATGTAAGTTTTTGTGAACTGGCACAATTTGAATTTCCTGATTCCCCACATTCATTTACACCCCTTACCACATAATAATAAGTTATCCCTGCCTGTGCTGTGTTGTCGCTGTAAGAAGTTGTTGCAGAAGTTCCAATCTGTTGAAGACCGGTGGTGCAGTTTGAATTTGTAGTCCTTAAAATGTTATAAGAAGTGGCACCTGTTGAGGCATTCCAAGTTAAATCAATTCCAGTACAGGTTCCAGTGGCAGAAAGATTTGCTGGAGCAGAAGGGGCTGAAGTTGTTGTCACAGAGGAGCAGGCGCCCTGAGCAGAAGTTCCACAGGAGTTTCTTGCAAACAGATAATAGGAATATTGTGTATTCTGCGTAAGCCCAGAATCATTATAAGAAGTACCACTTAAATTTCCAGCAAGAAGTGAACCAGTTCCACAGGGACCCAATTTCCTGTATAAATCATAAGAAGTTGCCCCTGGGACAGCAGTCCAGTTTACAGTAAGAGTAGTGCAGGAGACATTTGTATAAGTGGGAGCTGATGGAGCAGATGGGACTGATAGTGCTGTGGCAGAAGCACAATTGGAATTTTGGGAAGCGCCACAGGAATTTACTGCCTGAACCACATAATAATAAGTGGTTCCTCCAGATGCAGTGGTGTCTGTATAGGAATTTGTGGTGGAGGTTCCAATTTGGGAAAGCCCCGTGGAGCAATTGGAATTTGTAGTTCTTAAAATGTTATAAGAAGTGGCACCTGAAACAGAGTTCCAGGTTAAATTTACTCCAGAACAGGTTCCTGTGGCGGTTAAATTTGTTGGAGCAGAGGGGGTAGATAACCTTACTCCACTGACACAATTTGAGTTTGAAGAGTCGCCGCAGGAATTGGTTGCCCTTACCACATAATAATAGGTCGTTCCTGCTGTGGCAGTGGTATCTGAGTAAGAATTTGTTGAAGAGGTTCCAATTTGAGTGAGCCCTGTGGAGCAATCAGAATTAGTTGTCCTTAGAATTTTATATGAAGTAGCCCCAGATACGGTATTCCAGGTTAAATTAACAGAAGCACAGGTTCCTGTTGCAGCTAAATTTGTTGGGGCAGAGGGGGTTGTTAAACTATGGGTGCCAGAACCACAGGCATCCTTTCCATTTGTGGCTGTTCCACAACTATTTACTGCTTCAATGTAGTAGCCATAAGTTGTGCCTAAAGCAGCTGTGGTATCCGTCCAGCTTGTGGAAGTTATACCACTTTGAACTGGGCTCCATCCATTGTTCCCGCATCCTCCACTTCTTCTGTAAACATTATAAGAAGTGGCACCAGTTGAGGCAGACCAAGTGAGGGAAAGTCCATTGCAGGCATCTGTTACCGTTGGGGCAGCTGGCGGAGAGGGGGGTGTTTGAACTGTTGTAGATAAACAACTTGAATTTGCCGATTCGCAGGTATCCGTTCCAGCATAAGCCCTTACCACATAAGCATAAGTTGTGCCTACAGTTACGGCGGTGTCTGTATAGGTTGTGGAAGTGGTTGTCCCGATTTTTGTCCAGGTTGCCCCAGTGCAGGTTCCTGTGTACCTATAAATATTATATCCACTGGCACCAGAGACAGAATTCCAGGTAAGGGAAACTTGATTGCAATTTCCTGTAATTGAAAGGTTTGTTGGGGCAGAAGGAGGGGTGCAACTTCCACCACAGGAAGACCCTGCCCAGAAACCATCAGGGAGTTTTCCTTTTGATTGCAAATCTGCTCCCACGTTATCAATTTGTATGCCACTATTGGTACATCCACCACAATTATGAAGTCCCACCACATAATAGTCACTGACAGCTATAACAGGGGAGCCAGAAGAACCTCCTGCTGTGTCGCAGTAATAATGAAGGCCAGGGGCAGAAGTGGCACAGGCATTATTATTTAAATTTAAAACTTTGCATTTTCCCCCCGAGTCCATATCGCTGTCAAAAGCAATCTTTTTTGCCCAGGCACTGGGATGCTGTGGAATGAAAATTTGCTCACCCACCACTGGATCACTATTTCTGGCTTGCAAATAACCATAAGTATTTTGGGGATTACCACCTAAAAGGTATAAAGAATAATCTAATGTGGAGTTTGTTACAACAAAGGTTTTTGTGCCAGACCATATTGGACCAGGACAAGCTCCCCAATCATCACAACTGGTGCTGGCGCAGGTACTTGCTTCTGCCATAAATTCAAAATCAGCAGTATCTAAAACTTTTTGTGAGGAAATACAATGATTGTTTGATAAAACATGTCCCTGACATCCCACAAGCCATCCAGTACAGGCATACATATAAGGATTTTGAACATAAATATACCTGGTGACTGTTTTTGCTTTTTCATAAACAGTTCCAGAATAGCACTTGGCATTTTTCCAGTCCGTGGAACCACATACGGTTTCAGGAGTTGGCAGTTCCCACTCAAAAGAATAATCCTTATAACCCCAGTAATAATGATCTATCTCATAGCCATAGGAAGTTTCAAAATCAGGAGTGAAGAGTTCAATCAATACCATATCTCCAGGAATATATGCAGCATAAAATTCTCCTGTTCCCAGGGGTCCCTTTTCCTCATATTTATAAGAAAATTTTCCTTCTGGATCCCTTAAAACTAAATAATGTCCCTTTGCCAGTTCAAACTTGGAAAAATGGACTTTAATTAAAGAAGCTCCTGGATGGTAAATGTAATCTATAGAAGCAGCCATTTCTGAAAATCCTGTGGAAGGATAAGGGTGAGGTGTGGCAAGGTAGTATCTTGCTTCTTCACCAATTTTTTCCTGGGAAAAAGAAAAAACCGAGATTAATAAATACAGAAAAAATAATCTTTTCATAAACTACTCCTCTAATTTTCTAAAATATTTTTTTGCAAATCCTATGCCAGAAAATATTAAAAACATATCTTATGAATTTTAGCATAATTTTAAAAATATATCAATAAAAAGGTATGTAACAAAAAGTAACAGTTTTTGAGGATTCTGGAAAAATTCCAGTTTATAATTTCCTAATATCAATTATCACTATCAAATCAGTTTCCATATTCTTCAAGGGGTGATATCTTGGTTTTGTTCTGTTTTGTCTTTTTTTTGTGCCAAACTCTGTTTTTTTTCTTATTAAATAGATTTTTTATTAAGAATCCCTTGCATAAATCCTTTCCCTTTATATTTGGGTTTTATTTAGGCTCTTGGGTGGAATTTTTCGTAAAGTTTTTTAAGGCGCTCTTCTGTTATATGTGTATAAATTTGGGTTGTGGAAATGTCTGAATGTCCTAAAAGCATCTGTAAGGATTTCAAATCTGCTCCGTTTTCCAGAAGATGGGTGGCAAAGGAATGCCTTAAAATATGGGGACTTATGGATTTTTCAATCCCTGCTTTTTTTGCATATTCTTTAATTATCTGAAAAAACCTCTGCCTTGTAAGGGGTCCTCCCCACTGGGTTAAGAATATAAAACTGCTCATTTTTTTATTAAAAAGGGGCCTTGCCCTTTCAAGATAAATATTGAGCCATTTTATCGCTTCCTCTCCAATGGGTACAACCCTTTCCTTTGAACCCTTTCCTATAACCCTTAAAAGGGGGATTTCCTTAACTAAATTATTCACTTGAAGGTTTACCAGCTCTGAAACCCTTAGGCCTGTAGCATATAAAAGTTCCAGCATTGCTTTATCCCTTATCCCTTTTTCATTTTTTGTGTCTGGAGAAGAAAGAAGGGCTTCCACTTCATCAAAGGTCAAAAATTTTGGGAGTCCTTTAAAGAGTTTTGGAGTATCCACCTCTTCTGCTGGATTTTTATCATACCATTTATTAAATTGTAAAAACTTGTAAAAACTTCTTAAAGAGGAGATAAACCTTGCCTGAGATCTGGCAGAAAAACCTTTCTTTCTTCTTTTTTCAATGTAAAGCATAATCTCCCTTTTATCTAAATCTGTAACCCCTATTCCTTTTTTTTCAATTTCTTTGACAAATAAAGTCAAATCGTTTTTATAACTGGAAAGGGTGTTTTTTGAAAGGCCCCTTTGCAGGTTTAAATAATCAAAAAAGTTTTCCAAGCAGTCCTTCCAGTTTAGATTTTTCATTTGTACTTTTTCCAGAGCTTGGAATTTGCCTGGAGTACCTCGTCCACCTTTCCATAGACAG
>JBBFMJ010000070.1:0-8042 GCA_037478515.1 Thermoanaerobaculia bacterium | reverse complement strand
TGTAGTTTCCATTTTCTTCTAAATCAATTAAATATCCTTCTCCTTTTGAAAATTTTGAAATGTTTATTGCTTTTACCTCTTGCCCATATGTCCCAATTAAATCGGGCTGAGCAAGCTCAGCCCCTAAAAATTCGGGCTGAATAAATTCAGCCCCTACAAATTGATCATATTTCCCATTCACGCTCCACGCTTCACCTTTCACGCTTTCCGTGTATGTCCTCGAAAATAATATAGGCTGGCTCTCGTTTAAACATATTGCTTCAATTGCTCCAAATGTCTCCGGCATCCCAAATGTATTTTCCACCACATCCTTTAAACTTAAAAAACCATAGCCACCTAAACTTAAATCAATTTCTTTATTTCCAAAATTGCTAAAATAATTTAATTTTATATCAATTGATTGATCTGATGGATTGAAAATTGATAAATCTGTCCTCCAATGTGTTCCATTTACTCCAATTGTTGATGCAGATGCAGGAATTGTTTGTGGAAGTTTGTGTTTAGTTTTATACCTTAAAACCCTCCAGGGATCTAGTATATAGACGCTTCCATCTTCTTCTATACTTAAAGATCTTCCATAATTTGTGTCCTTTATTATGTCCAGCCCATCACAAAAAGTGTCAATTATTTTTCCATCATAATCAATGACCAAAACGCGATTCACTGGGAAACGGTCCAGTAAAAATATTTTGCCCTCATCTTTCACATCAATATCTATAAATTCATGGCTTACATCCTTGTCAATAATTAATTCTTTTATTTTTTCGCCTTCCTGATTATAAAAATAAACTTTATTAGAGAAAGCCAATATTATGTTTTTTTGATTATCAACCTCTAAATAAAGGCCACTCCCATATAAAAGTTGAATTTCTTTTACAAATTCTCCACTATTTTCAAATACTGCTATGCAATTTTTATATCCATCCAGAGCATAAACATATCCCTCCTTATCAACTGCTATGTCTGTTATGTTATCTACATCATAATAAGGACTCTTTAAATTCCAGGATTTTATGAAATTTCCATCTTTGTCAAACTTAAAAATCATTTTCAATCTCCTGCTCCCTACAAAAAGATTTCCTTCTTTATCTGTAGCAATTGTGTCTGGCTCCACCACTCCAATTATTTTTTCCAGCTTACCTCTTTTATTAAAAATCTGGACTCTATTATTTCCTTTATCAGCCACATATATTTTTTCATTAATGGATACCTCAATTTTTTTTGGGTCAGAAAACTTTCCCTCTTCTTTCCCCGAGGAAGACCAGATTTCTAAGATATTTCCCTCTTTATCTGTCAAAATTACTCCTCCATTATATATAAAATATAATCTTTCATTTAAATAGTAAATTTCATTAAATTCAATTGATTTCCAAATCTCTGTGCTGGTTTCCCCAAAACCACCTAAATACTGCCCATCCTTTGAATATTTTATAACTTTCCATTGACCATATGAAGTATTTATCCCATAAATATTTTCCATTTCATCAGTGCAAATTGCCCTTATTTCATAGGGTTCCGTTGAAAATTCTTTTAAAAATTCTCCTTCTAAGTTATAAATTTTTATTTTTTTCTCAACTCGATTGGAAATAAATATATTGCTTGAATTTACCCAGATTTGATCCCCAAATTCCCCAAATGTCTTTATCAATTTAAAATCTTTATCCCATATAGCAGCAGAGGTAAAACCTGTTGAATAATTTGCATAAAAGCCATACATAAAACCATTTAAGTACATAAAATCGCCTACACAACAGGGTCCCAATTTTATTAAATTTCCTTCTGGATCAATTTTTATTAAATAAGAATAAATGTGGATGTAAGTTAGACCATAGATGTTTCCTTCTTCATCAAGGGATACTGAAAATACAGGAAGTCCCTCTGTTTTCCATGGCACAACTTTTTCCACCTGCCCCTGAGGGTTTAAGAAAAATAGTTCTTTTTCTGAACCTATGCAAAGGTTTCCTTTTTTATCATCTGCTACTGAATTTGCATTAAAATACCAGGGTGGATCCTGCTGTGGAAAATGCATATCGTAGACATAATTTTTAGGATAGAAATTTAAGCTTAGAAGGAGGTTTAAAATTAAAATTAGTTTTTTCATTCCAATTTTAATATACGAAAATAAAACTCTCTCTGTCAAGAATATTTCTCTAAAATAGCACTTGCAAAATTTTATTACTTGTAGTATATTATTCCCTTAAAACTTAAAAAGGAGGTCTTGTTTACTTTAATGAAAAGGACATTTCAGCCAAATAACAGAAAGAGAAAGAAGACCCATGGCTTTAGAATCCGGATGAGGACTAAAGATGGAAGGGCTGTACTTTCAAGGAGAAGAAGAAAAGGAAGGTACAGGATTGCTGTTTGATTTTAAAACCAGAGCCCTTAAAGGGTCAAAAAAAATTTAAAAATCTTTTTCAAAAAGGGATAAAGTTGGAAAGGGAAAATTTTTTAATTTATTACACTCCTCTTTTTGATTTTCCTTTGAAATACGCAATTGTTATAAATTCAAAGTATGGTAAAGCAGTAAAAAGGAATAAATTAAAGAGGCAGGTTAGGGCTTTTCTTTACCAGAATGGTTTTCTCCACCTTCCCTTTTTTGGAAACCTTTTGATTTATTTTAAAAAGGAATTTAATCTGGACTATAATTCCATGAAAAATTCTTTAATAAATTCTTTTCTGGAACTGAAAAAATGCTTAAAAAACTTGCAATAATTTTACTTAAAGGTTATAAAAGATTTATATCTCCACTCCTTCCCCCTGCTTGCAGGTTTACCCCAACCTGTTCTGAATATATGATGGAAGCCATAAGTTTATATGGTTTTTTCAAGGGTTTTTTTATGGGACTTAAAAGATTGGGAAGGTGCCACCCCTTCCATCAAGGGGGTTATGACCCGGTGCCAAAATGGAAAAACGACTCCTTATAGCCCTGGCTTTATCCTTTTTAGTCCTCATTTTGTGGAGCAAACTCTTTGTTCCACCTGAACCACAGGTCCAAAAAGTAGAAGAAAAGGCTGAAAAAAAAGAAGAGGTTTCCATTGAAAAAAAAGAAGAAGTAAAGGAAGAACCCTTTGAAGGAGAAGTAAAGGAATTTCAAGAGCGGGAATTTTTACTGGAAAATGAATATTTTAAGATTCACTTCACAAATAAAGGTGCCAGGATAAAGGAAATAGAACTGAAAAAATATCTGGATTATAACAAAAAGCCCTTGAGTTTATTTCCAAAATACAATCCAGTATACTCTCCTTTAAATCTAAATTTTCAAGAGGAAAATTTAAATAAAATGGCAAATGGAGAGTTTTATAAGGGAGAATTTGATGGGGAAAGGTTAACTTTTTATCTCTTCCTGCCAGAAATTAAGATAAAAAAAGCATTTTTTATTGAAAATGGGTTCTTAAAATGTGATTTTGAAGTGGAAAAGGTAAAAAATTTTAGTATTTCCTTAGGTCCTGGCTTGAGGGATGTGGACCCCAGGGAAGAAAATAATAAGTTTTTGCTTCCTGCTAACTTTGTCTATAATGACTTTAAAGGAATTGAAAGGAAAGCCATAACAAAATTTGGAAAAAAAATGCCCTCTCTGGAACTGGAAGCCCAGGCAGTAAAATATTTTGGACTTGAGGACTCCTATTTTCTTTCAGTGATAATTCCAGAAAAGGGTTTTGGAAAGATAAAGGTTTTCCCTGAGAAAAACATATTTTTCAGGGCATATCTTAAAAAGGGTTTTAATTATGATTATTTAGATGAAACTTTGAAAGAAAGGGTTTTCTGGGATGAAGAAAATAAAAAGCTTTCCCTCTTTGGAACCTTCACTCAGGCGGAAAAGGAAAAGATAAAAAATGGGGTAAAGGATCCAAAAGAGTCCAGGAAACTGGAAGCCCTCCTTCAAAGAAATTTTTCTCAACTTTTCATAGAAGCCAGTTCAAAGGAAAAAAATTTATCCCTCTCTGTTTTCTTTGGAGCCAAGGATTTGGAGTATCTAAAGAAAAATCAAAAAGAATTTGTAGAACTGGTAAATTTTGGCTTTTTTTCCTTCATTGCAAAGCCACTGCTCTGGATTTTAAAGGGAATAAATGGGCTTGTGCATAACTGGGGCTTCAGCATAATAATTTTAACTTTTCTTTTAAGGATTGCTCTTTATCCCATAAACCATAAACAGATTGTTTCAATGAAAAAAATGCAAAAAATCCAACCAAAGATAGAGGCAATTAGAAAAAAATATAAAAATGCTTTAAAGGATATGGAAGAAAGGGCAAAGATGAACCAGGAAATTATGGAAGCATATAAAAAGGAAGGCATAAACCCCTTAGGTGGTTGTCTTCCACTTGCAGTTCAAATTCCAATCCTCTGGGCTTTCTACAGTATGCTAACTGCTGCCATTGAGCTCAGAAATTCACCCTTTATCTTCTGGATAAAAGACCTTTCTTCCAGAGACCCCTACTATATAACTCCCATACTTATGGGTGTGGCAATGCTCTGGCAACAAAAGATGACCCCTGCCACTGGGACAGGAAGCCAGAAGTTTTTAATGAATATGATGCCCATATTTTTTACCTTTCTCTTTTTAAATTTTCCTTCAGGGGTTGTCCTTTACTGGTTTATGAATACTGTCCTTCAAATTGTCCAGACCTATATTTATAAGTGGCATACAAAGGAGGTATAAAGATGCAAAAGAAGACCTTTTCTGGAAGAAATTTAGATGAGGCCTTGGAAGCAGCCATAAGAGAATATAAAAAACCCAGGGAAGAGTTAAATTATAAGATCCTTGAAGAAAAAAAATCCCTTTTTGGACTTGAAAAAAGGGTTACCATTGAAGTGGTTGAAGAGCAGGGAAGCCCAAATTTAAAATTATTTTTAAATAAATTTATTTTAAATTCAGGCTTTTCCCTTTCCTATTCCATTGAAAGTGTGGAAGAGGGGATAAAGGTGGATTTGAAAGGGGATGATGTGGGAATTTTACTCAAAAATTACGGGGAAGTCCTGGATGCCCTTCAATACCTTTTGGAAAAAGTCCTTCAAAAGGAAGGTTATGAAGGGAAAATTATTCTGGATGCTTCTAATTTCAGGGAAAATATAAAGAAAAAAGTAGAAAAAATGGCTGTTTATCTCTGTAAAAAGGTAAAGAAGGAAGGAAAACCTGTCCAGATGAAGCCCCTTCCTCCAAATTTGAGGAAGATAGTGCACCTTACTGCAATGAAATTTAACGGGCTGGAATCAAAAAGTCAGGGAAGTGGTCACTTTAAAAAAGTTTTCTTATCTCTTAAGAAGCGATAAAACAATAGTTTCTCAAAGCACCCCCCCTGGAATGGGTGCCCTTGGAATTGTGAGGATTTCAGGGGAAAGAGCCATAAAAATTTTAGAAGAGATGACTGGAAAAAGTTTTGAACATAGAAAAGCCACTCCCTTTTTCTTTGAAAACTTTGGAAGGGGTGTGGTGGTTTGCTGGTACCGTCCCAATTCCTATACTGGAGAGGATCTGGTAGAAATTACCCTTCCTGGAAATTATTACCTTATTAATAATTTTATAAAAGAAATTCAAAAAAGGGGTGCCATTCCCTCCCTTCCAGGGGAGTTTACCTTCAGGGCTTTCCTGAATGGAAAAATTGACCTCACGCAAGCAGAAGCCATAAATTCCCTTTACCTTGCCCTTTCCCCCCAAGCCCAGAGGAAACTATCCCTTATGGCAGAGGGGTTTTTCTCAAATAAAATTCTGGAATTGAGAGAAAAATTGCTGGAAATTATCACTTTAACAGAAGCCCAGATTGAGTTTGAAGAGGAGGATCTGGAAATTTCTTTAAGCCAGATTGAAGAAAGACTGTCAGAGGTTATAAAACTTACAGAAAATCTTTTAAAAAAAAGCTCTTTGCAAAGGGTGGAAGATTTTTTTAATGTAATAATTGCTGGACCTCCCAATTCAGGAAAATCCACCCTTTTTAATAAAATACTGGGTTATGAAAGGGTTCTGGTTTCTGAAGAAAAGGGAACCACCAGAGACATAATTTCAGAAACCCTCTTTTTTGATGGTTATCCTGTAAAGTTATGGGATTCAGCAGGGGTATTCAAAGCAAAGGGAAAGATAAATAAAAGGGCAATTGAAATTACAAAAAGGGCTATCCTCAAGGCAAATTTTATTTTATACCTTCATGAAGGCAGTATTCCTTTTAAAGGAGTTGAAGAAGATTTAAAGGATTTTGTAAGGGAAAAAGGGGAAATAGTTTTTACAAAAAGAGATTTAGGGATTGACAGGGAAAATGAAAAATTTCCATACCCCAAAATTTCTGCTTTAAAGGATGAGGGAATTGATGATTTGATGGATATTATTAAATTAAAGGCAGAGGAATTTTATAAAAGGGATGAGGAAGGGGATTTTCTTTTAAACGAAAGGCAAGGGGAAATTTTAAATGTTTTTTTGGAAAATTTAAAGGAAGCCCAGAGGGTTTTATCCGAAAGAAAACCCCTGGAAATTTTTGCCTTCCATCTTAAAAGGTGCTCTGAAGAGATAATGGAACTCACTGGTGAAATAAAAACTGAAGAGGTCCTAAACTCCATTTTTTCAAAGTTTTGTATAGGAAAATGAAAAAAAGGATTATAGTTGTAGGTGGAGGGCATTCAGGGGTGGAGGCAGCTTCTGTTTGTGCCAGGATGGGTTTTGATACACTCCTTATAACCCAGAACATTGAAACCATTGGAAAGATGAGTTGTAATCCAGCCATAGGGGGTGTAGGTAAAGGAAATTTGGTGGTGGAACTGGATGCCTTGGGTGGAGTTATGGGGAAGGCAGCAGACAGGTGCGGGATACAATTTAGGGTACTAAATAGAAGCAAAGGTCCTGCTGTCTGGGGCCTGAGGGCTCAAGAAGACAGGATAAAGTACCTTTTCTGGATTCAAAGATACCTTTTTTCTTTGAAAAATCTTTTAATAAGGCAGGGGATTGCTGAAGAAATTTTAATTGAAAGAAATAAAGTAAAAGGGGTAAAACTTCTGGATGGGGAAGAGATAAAAGCAGATGCTGTTATTTTATCTCCAGGAACATTTCTGAATGGAACAATTTATATTGGGGATGTCTCCTATGGTGGAGGAAGGACAAATGAACCCCCCTCGCAACTTTCAAATTTTTTAAAATCCTTAGGGCTTAGGGTTAAAAGGTTTAAAACAGGTACCCCAATGAGGGTCCTTGGTTCCACTGTGGATTTCAGAAAGATGGATAAACAGGAAGGAGATATTGACCCCATACCTTTTTCCATACATACAAAAAGGATTTCCATAAAACAGGTTCCCTGCTATATAACTTACACAAATAAGGAAATTCATCAAATAATACTGGATAATTTAAAACTTTCCCCGATGTTTTCTGGAAAAATCACTGGAATAGGTCCAAGGTATTGCCCTTCTATGGAAGTTAAGGTTTACAGATTTCAGGACAAGGCAAGGCATCAAATTTTTGTGGAGCCAGAGACAAAGGAATATAAAGAAGTATATTTAAATGGATTTTCTATGAGTTTGCCCATCTGGGTGCAGGAAAAAATCCTTAAGATACTGCCTGGCTTTGAAAAGGCAAAGATGACCAGGCCTGCCTATGCCATAGAATATGATATAGTGGAACCCACCCAGCTTCAAAAAAATCTTATGCTTAAAGATATAGAAGGGCTTTTTCTAGCAGGGCAGATAAATGGAACCTCTGGATATGAAGAAGCAGCAGTTCAGGGCTTTATGGCTGGAATAAATGCCTGCCTTTTCCTCAAAAATGAAGAGCCCTTTATTTTAAAAAGAGAGGAAAGTTATATTGGTGTCCTTATTGAAGATATAATAAATCTTGGAATAGATGAGCCCTATAGAATCTTTACTTCCAGGGCAGAATATCGTCTTTCCTTAGGTTTCAGGTCTGCCAGAAGGCGACTTATTGATTATGGTTTCAAATATAAACTTATTTCAGAAAAAATTTATGAAAAAGTTAAAAAATTTGAAGAAAAGGTAGAAAATTTAAGCCAGGAACTGGAAGAAAGGAAAATATATCCATCAAAAGAAATGAGGGAAAAAATTTTTAAAGA
>JBBFMJ010000069.1:0-8077 GCA_037478515.1 Thermoanaerobaculia bacterium | reverse complement strand
GCCCAATTTATACTTTTCCATATCCCATACCACCAGAAAAATTAGAAAAGGGGAAAAGGAAGGGAAGGACTATTATTTTATTGATGTAAAAACCTTTAAAAAAATGATAGAAAAAAAACAACTGGCGGAATGGGCAAGGGTTCACAATAATTATTATGGAACTTCAAAGAAGGAAATAAACACAAATATATCAAAGGGATTTGATATTCTTTTAGATATTGATGTCCAAGGGGCATCTCAAATAAAGAAAAATTATCCAGAGAGTATCCATATTTTTATAATGCCCCCATCCTTTGAAGAGCTGGAAAAAAGATTAAGGGGAAGGGGAGATCTGGAAGAGAGTAATATAAAAATAAGGTTGAATAATGCAAAAAAGGAAATAGAAAAATGGTTTAAATATGATTATGTTATAATAAACGAAAATTTAAAGGATTCAGTAAATTCTATGTTATCAATTCTTAAATCTTTTAAACTCAAAAAAGAAGCGCAAAAGGAAAAGATAAAGAGTATAATATTAGATTTCAAAAGGAGGTAATATGACTGTTATTGATTCCAAATTCAGATTGGTTTTACTTGCAGCCAAAAGGGCTGAACAGATAATTCAAGGTTCACCCCCAAAAATAAAAACCACCCACACAAAACCCACTTATATTGCTCTGGAAGAGATTAAAAATGCAGCCATAGAATATTCCTTCAAAACAGCCAGCGGGGAAAATATAATGGTCCAAAAAATAAAGAAAGATCAATGAATATTATACTGGGAATTTCCTCTTCCATTGCTATTTATAAATCCTGCCTTCTCTTAAGAAAGCTTTTAGGTGAAGGGCATCAAGTTCAGGTAATAATGACAAAAAATGCCACAAAGCTAATCTCTCCTAAAATTTTTTCAGCCCTTTCTGGAAGAGAGGTTTTTGTGGATCTTTTTTCCATGGCTGGAACAGGGATAGAGCATATAGATTTAGCCAGATGGGCAGAGGTTTTACTTGTGGCACCTGCCACAGCAAATATAATAGGAAAATTTGCCTCAGGAATTGCTGATGATTTCCTCTCCACCTATTACCTTGCCCACAGGAAAAAGGTGCTGATTGCCCCTGCTATGAACTCCTATATGTGGGAAAATCCAGTGGTTCAAGAAAACATTAAAAATTTAAAAAAAAGAGGAAATATTATAATTAAACCCATCAGGGGAGAACTTGCCTGTGGAGAAAAAGGAGTTGGGAAAATGGCAGAGCCAGAAGAAATTTATGAACCAAAAATTTACAAAGGGAAAAAAGTCCTTATCACTGCTGGAGCTACCAGAGAATATATAGACCCCGTAAGGTTTATATCCAATCCTTCCTCAGGTAAAATGGGTTATGCCCTGGCAAAGGTTGCAAAGAGTATGGGGGCAGAGGTCCTTCTTTTATCAGGAAAAACTTTCCTAAAACCCCCAAAGGGAGTGGAAACAAAGTATTTTGAAAGCACTGAAGAACTCTATAAACTGATGAAAGAAAATATAGAAGGTAAAGATTTTGTATTTATGGCTGCTGCTGTGGGAGATTTTAAAGCACCTTTTAGCAGAGAAAAAATTAAAAGACAAAAAAATCTTAAACTAATGCTGGAACCCACAGAGGATATTATTAAAAGTATAAGGAAAGAATTTAAAGGATTTATCTTTGGTTTTGCCCTGGAAACTGAAAATCTGGAGGAAAGAGGAAAGGAAAAAATGAAATCAAAAGGGCTGGATGGAATTTTTGTAAATGGCACATCTGCTTTTGAAAAGGATGAAAATGAAGGAATTTTGATATTTAAAAATCATATAAAAAATATTTCAAAAAAAGAAAAGGAAAAGGTGGCAGAAGAAATTTTAAAAGAGGTGGGAAAGGTTGCAAAACTGGCTTGAATATTTTAAAATTCTGGGTTTTGAGGAAATCTATTTGAAAAAAACTCCCAAAAAGGATCAAAGAATAGAAAAATTAAAACAACTGGAAAAAACAGTAAAAAACTGTACAAAATGTCCTTTATATAAAAAGAGGAAACAGGCGGTTTTTGCAGATGGAAACCCCTACTCCCCCCTTATGTTCATTGGAGAAGCACCAGGGGAAGAAGAAGACAAGCAGGGACTTCCCTTTGTGGGAAGAGCAGGACAGCTCTTGACTAAACTTATAAAAAAAATGGGGCTGGAAAGAGAGGATGTTTATATTACAAATATAGTAAAATGCAGGCCAGAAAATAACAGGGATCCTTTGCCTGAAGAAATTGAAAAATGTGTTCCCTATCTTTTGGAGCAAATTGAACTGATAAAACCAAAGGTAATAGTGACTCTGGGAAGATTTTCTGGGGGATATCTTACAAAAATGGTTGTGGGAATAAAACAGTATAGGGGAAAGTGGTTTGAATTTAATGGAATTCCAGTAATGCCCACCTTTCACCCTTCCTATCTTTTGAGAAATCCACAGGAACGCTGGCATGTATGGGATGATATGAAGGAAGTTTTAAAAAAATTAAACTTAAAAATTCCAGAATAAATGTATAAAAATATAAATGTCTATCCATTATTTCCAATCTATAAACCCCTCACATACAAAATCCCAGAATACCTCTATGAATATGCTAAGGAAGGCAAAAGAGTAATAATACCCTTTAAAAGCAAAAAGATAATGGGAATAATATACGGGAGTCAGGAAGAAGAAATTCCAGAAGAAAAAATAAAGGAAATTGAATGTATCCTGGATGAAAAACCAATTTTAGACGAGAACCTTTTAAAGCTCTGTTTTGAAATTTCCAGATATTATTTTGTTCCCTTTGGCGAAACTGTAAAACCTTTCCTTACCTCAGAGTTTTTAGATTTAAGAGATCCTATTATTAAATTAACTTTAAAAGGTTCCCTTGAAGGAGATGAGAAAATTTTAGAACTCCTTAAAAGTCCAAAAAACCTATCCTTTTTTCAAAAAAGCCAGGAAAATTTTGAAATATATTTAAAATCCCTTAAAGAGGGATGGATTGAAGTGGAAGAAAGAATAAAATCTTCAAAAAATTTCATCATTTTTTATTCAATTCCCCCTTTCTCAATGGATTTCTTGATAAAAAAAGCAGGAAAATCCAAAAAAAAAATAGAAGTTTTAAAGTTTTTAAAGGAAAAAGAAATACCAGTACCTTATGGAGAAATTAAAAAAAACATCTCCGTCGATGAAGATTTCTTGAAAAAGATGTGCAGGGAAAACCTGCTTTTAAGACATTATAAAGAAAGGGAAATTTTTCAATACAGACACTGGATCTCTGAAAAGCAAATGGAACCTTTAAAGAAATTAACTGAAAAACAGGAGGAAATTTTTAAAACTCTTGAAAAATCTCTTGAGGACAATAACTTTAAAACTTTTCTTCTCTATGGAGTAACTGCCTCTGGAAAAAGTGAAATTTATCTCCATCTGGCAGATAAAGTAATAAAAAATGGTGGGAAGGTATTGATACTGGTTCCTGAAATTGCCCTCACCCCTTATCTTGCCACAAGGGTAATAAACTTATGGAAAGGGAGGGCTTCCCTTTACCATTCAAATTTAGGTTTACCAGAAAGAAGGATTGTCTATAAAAAAACCCTTTCAGGGGAACTGGATATAGTGGTTGGAACCAGGTCTGCTCTCTTTTTGCCTCTTTCTCCATTGAAACTTATAATAGTAGACGAAGAACAGGACCCTTCTTATAAACAAGAAGAAACCCCCAGATACAATGGAAGGGATGTGGCAGTTTTAAGGGGCAGTATTGAAAACTCTTTAGTTCTCCTTTCCTCTGCAACCCCTTCCTTTGAAACTATGGCAAATTGTGAAAAAGGAAAATACAAACTTTTAAAATTAAATGAAAGAATACATAAAAAACCTCTTCCTGAAATAAAAATAATAAACATAAAAGAAGAGGAAGTAGTTCACCATGAACATGGTTGGGTTATATTTACAAAACCCCTCCTGGAGAATCTAAGATACCATATAGAAAGAGGAAATCAAGCAATTCTTTTAATTCCCAGAAGGGGGTATGCTCCAATCTTGCTCTGCAGGGTTTGTGGAACGGGTTTTATCTGTCCTGATTGCTCCATTAGTTTTACAGTCCATAAAAGAAAAAATAAACTGGTCTGCCACTGGTGTGGGAAGGAAGCCCAAATTCCTTCCAAATGTACCTCCTGTGGAGGTGAAGTTTTAGAATCCATAGGAATTGCCACAGAAAAAATCTATGAAGTTTTCCAGAAATATTTTCCAAATATCCCCCATGGAATCTTAGACAGGGATACCATTTCAAAAAAAACGGAACTTAAAAAACTCCTCCTGGATTTTGAGCTAGGAAAGGTGAAGGTCTTGATCGGGACACAGCTTGTGGCAAAGGGACACCATTTTCCAAAGGTCACCTTCATAGGAATTTTAAATGCTGATTTCCTGCTTAAATTTCCAGATTTCAGAGGTCCTGAAAAACTTTTTAGTCTAATTGTTCAGGTAGCAGGAAGGGCAGGGAGGGGGGAGGAGAAAGGAGAAGTTTATATTCAAACAGAAAACCCAAACCACTATGCTATACAATGTGCTCTAACTCAGGACTTTGAAAAATTTTATGAAAGGGAAAAATATTACAGAAAATTATTTTCCTACCCTCCTTTTACCTGCCTTGCCTTAATAACCGTACACAGCAAAAATTTAAAAAGAGCTTTATCTTTATCCAATGAAATGAGTGAATTCATTTCGAAATTAGAAAAGAAAAAAATAAATATAAAAGGACCTCAACCTGCCCCCTTAAAGAAACTGAAAGGAGAATACCGCTTTCAAATTTTAATAAGTTCGGAAAGCAAAAGCCTTTTACATAGATTTCTTTCCAATTTAAAACCTTTTTTTATAAAAAAGAATATAACTCTGGATATAGATCCTTTAAATTTTTTATAAAAAAAAACCGCCCCCAAAGAGCGGTTTTAAACCTTTAAGAGTTTTTAAACTACTTCTGGACTCTTGCTTTGAGTGTCTTTCCAGCTTTGAAAACAGGATACTTTTTTGCAGGAATGGTAATGGGCTTTCCAGTTTGGGGATTTCTTCCCTTTCTTGCCTTTCTTGAGCGAGTCATAAAGGTGCCAAAACCAGGGATAGAGACCTTTCTGCCTCTGTCCAGTTCAATGGCAATAATCCCCTTTCCTGGTCTGCAATCAAAAAGAGCATCCACAATTTCCAATGCCTTTACCTGACTGATTCCTGTGGTCTTTGAAAGCTTTTGAACTAATTCGGTTTTGTTCATATAACCTCCTTATATTATTAGTTCTTCATTATATAATATAAGACGAATTTTGGTATTTGTCAAGCGGAATTTGAATTTTAACATATATCAACCTTTACTATTATTATAAAATAAGCAAAAAACAAGGTATGCTCAAAAATTTCCTTTATTTTAAAAAGACTTAAAAGAATTTCTGGAATAAATGTTAAGCCCAATTTACAGCTGAATATATTTTTTCATAAATAAAAAATCCAGGTTTATGATATAATATTATTTCAATATAAAAGGAGGTTTTAAGATGAAAAGATTTTTGCCTGACAAAATCAGGAATGTTTGTTTTGCAGGTCATAGCGACACTGGAAAGACAACCCTTACCTCAGCACTGCTCTATGCCGCAGGTACTGTTAACAGGTTTTTGAGGGTAGAAGATGGAAATACCATAACTGATTTTGATGAAGAGGAAATCCAGAGAAGGATTTCCATATACCTTTCCCTTGCCTGGTTAGAATATAAAGATAAAAAAATAAATATTCTGGATACTCCTGGCTTCAGTATGTTTATCTCTGAAACCATCCCTGGAATAAAATGTTCTGACACAGTGGGCATTCTTGTAAATGGAGTTCAGGGAATTGAAATCCAGACAGACAAAGTCTTTAAGATTTCCTCTAACTTTAATGTACCCGTCTTTTTTATTATAAATAAACTGGATAAGGAAAATTCCGACCCTTTTAAAGTTTTAGAGCAACTGAAACACAAATATGGGAATAAAGTTATTCCCTTGTCCCTACCCATTGGGAAGGAAGCAGATTTCAAAGGGGTTGTCAACCTGATGGACCTGAAATCCTACATAACTGAAAACCAGAACCCTAAGGCAAAAATAGAAAATATTCCTGAAAATTTAAAGGAAATTTCAGAAAAAACGAGAGAAGAATTGATTGAAAAGGTAGCAGAAGGAGATGACCAGCTGATGCAAACCTTTTTTGATAAGGGCTCCCTTACAGAAGAAGAATTTCTAAAAGGTCTTAAAAAAAGCTTTTTAAACAGGGATATTTTCCCTGTTTTTTTTACTTCAGCTGCTTCAATGGTAGGGCTGGAGCCCCTTCTTCAATTTACAACTGAAATTGCCCCTTCTCCAGATATGAGAAAATGGGAAGGGAAAAATCCCCTTTCCAAAGAGCCCCTCTCCTTTGAATCAAAGGAGACAGCTCCTGCCTCTGCCTATGTTTTCAAAACAATCTCAGATATCTTTGCAGGAAAAATAACCATCTTTAAGGCAATTTCAGGAACCATAAAATCTGATGAGACCTATTTTAACTCCACAAGAGGGGTTCAAGAAAGGTTTGGCTCCATAAATACAATTCAGGGTAAGCAACTTTCTCCTATAAGTGAAATTTATGCAGGTGACATTGCTGCTGTTACAAAACTTAAAGAAACAAAGACCTTTGATACTCTATGCGATAAGACAAACCAGATTCTTTATGATCCCATAAATATTGGTGAGCCCTCCATTTCCTTTGCCATAGAACCCAAAAGCAAAGGGGATGAAGACAAAATTTCCAATGCCCTTCAAAAGATTATGGAAGAGGAGCCCATAGTCAAGTCCTCCAGAGATCCTCAAACAAAGGAACTGGTAATCTCTGGCGCAGGTCAGCTCCACGTTGAAATAATTGCAAATAAGTTAAAAAATAAATATGGGGTTTCTGTAAACCTCAAACTCCCGAAGGTTCCTTATAAAGAAACCATTGTAAAATCAGCCCAGGCAAATTACAGACATAAAAAACAGACAGGTGGGCATGGACAATTTGCAGAATGTATGATTCAAATAGACCCAGCCCCAAGGGGTTCTGGTTATGAATTTATAGATAAAATTTTTGGTGGAGCCATTTCCCAGAATTTCAGGCCTTCTGTGGATAAAGGAATTCAGGATGCTGCCTCCAAGGGAATACTGGCTGGTTTTCCAGTGGTGGATTTTAAAGTAACCCTTCTGGATGGAAAAGAACACCCTGTGGATTCCTCTGATATGGCTTTTAAAATTGCTGGTTCTATGGCTTTTAAAGAAGCAGCAAAAAAAGCAGGGGTTACAATCCTGGAGCCAATATACAATGTGGAAATTTATACCCCAGAGGAATTTATGGGAGATATAATGGGGGATCTCAACGGAAGAAGGGGAAGGGTTCTGGGAATGGATATGGAAGGGGATTTAAGAATTATAAAAGCACAAGTTCCCCTTGCTGAAATGCTTACCTATTCCTCTGATTTGAGATCCAAAACTCAGGGAAGAGCATCCTTTACTATGGAATTTGCCTTTTATGAAGAGGTTCCAAAGCATCTTCAGGAAAAGATAATTGCCCAGCATAAAAAAGAAAAAGAGGAAGAGGAGGAGTAATAAAAGGGGAGCTTTTTGCCCTTCTGGCTTCCTTCCTCTGGTCCTTCACTGCCCTGTTTTTTACAAAGGCATCCAGAGTGTTAGGGACAGCAAAGGTAAACATATCCAGATTATTTTTAGGGGGTTTTTTTCTTTTTTTAACTCTTTTAATTACAGGAAATGGTTTTAACTTTTCAAAGGGAGAGTTTTTTTACCTTTCTTTAAGTGGAATCATAGGTCTGGGCCTGGGGGACTGGCTTCTCTTTGAAAGTTTTCTTTTGCTGGGTCCTCAACTTTCAATGCTTATTTTCACTTCCTCACCCTTGATGACCCTGCTCCTTTCCTTTATATTCCTCAAGGAAAAAATTTCGCCTCTTGACTTTTTTGGAATAATTCTGGTTATTTCAGGCATCTGCCTGGCACTTATAAAAAACAGGTTAGGCAAAATTGTTTTCAAAGGAGTGCTTTTTTCCTTTTTGGGTGCCCTGATGCAAT
>JBBFMJ010000068.1:0-8167 GCA_037478515.1 Thermoanaerobaculia bacterium | reverse complement strand
GTAGGGTTTTATATATTCTTCAATTTGAGGATGAAACTTTGAAAGATGGGCATAAACTGACATCAAACCACCTCTGTGAGTAAGATATAAAACTTTTCCATAACCTCTATAAGTAATTTTTACCTCTTTTACCTCTCCATCCATAACTGCTAGCACAGGCATTCCATTTTTTTGCCCTGTGGAAAAATCAAGTCCCCCGTGCAGGTGGGTAGTTCTAAATTCGCCAAAACATGAAGTAAGCCCTAAAAAAGGCGCTATTGGATCCTGGAGTTTTAGATTTTTTAGAGGATTTTCAGCTTCCTCTCCTTTCTTAAGGAGAAAGCTTGAAAGGAGAAAAGAAAAACATATTATGCTAATTATTAAAATAATTTTTTGAAAATTCTTCGGCTTTTTCAAAGTATTGAATTGCATTAAGTATTTGTTCATCCTCTTTTAGAGTAAGTTGGTACCCTTTTGTCATACCAAATTTTGCTGAAAGGATTTCCCTTTTAAGCATAAACTTTATGTTTTTTAGTTCATTCTGGTCGCTTAAAATTTTTTCTATATCCTCTTTGCTAAACCATTTATTTTCTATGAGATAGTTAAAGAAATCTCTCAGGGTTTCCTGGGACAATTCAAAATTTTCCTTTATATCTGGATTTTTTTCAATGTACTCCAGGGCAAAATTAAAATAGAGCCCAAGGCCTTGAAGTTTCATTTGAACCATTGAAAATTTTTCAGGGGAAAGCTGGATATCTGGCGTAACACCCCCATCACCATAAACCTTTCTCCCCGCATCAGTATAATATTCTGTTTCTTTTGTTTTTCCATTAACTCCTTTAAGGTAATCCGTTAAAAAAGTATAGTCCCTTTGTATGCATCTGCCTGAAGGTATATAATACCTAGCAGTGGTAAGGGCTAAGGCAGCATCCTGATAGAGTTCATAAACTGACTGTACAAGCCCTTTCCCAAAGGTTGTCTCTCCCACAATTAGTGCCCTGTCGTGGTCCTGCATTGCCCCTGCCACAATTTCTGAAGCAGAGGCAGAACCTTTATTTACAAGGATGATTAAAGGAATTTTATAAGGATTTGATTTTGGTTCTGTTTTAAATTCCATTACAGAGGAGGCATCCCTTCCTCTGGTATAGACCACCAGGGAATTTGGTTTTAAAAATAGACCTGAAATTTTAATTGCTTGCTCTAAAATCCCACCAGGATTATCTCTTAAATCAATTAAAACTTTTTCCATTCCCTCTTCTTTAAGTTTTTTTAAGGCATCTTTTAGTTCATCTGTGGTGGTTCTGTTAAAATCAGTTATTCTTATGTATCCAATTTTGTTTTCCAGAATAACTGGATATCTTACAGAGGTCTCTGTAATGACTTCTCTTTTAATGGAAAGTTTTATGGGTTCTTTAACCCCTCTTCTTATAAAAGTCACCTCTACTGTGCTCCCCTTTGGTCCCCTCAACTTATCTACCACATCGTTTAAAGACATATTATCAGTGGGCTCCCCGTCAATTTCCGCAATGATATCACCTGCCCGCACCCCCAATCGGTAAGCAGGGGTCCCTTCCACTGGAGAAATAACAGTGACTTTGCCATTTCTTAAACCCACCAGAATTCCTATTCCAGAAAACCTTCCTTCCTGTCTCTGAAGCATTGATTTGTACGCCTTTGGATCCAGAAAATTTGAATGGGGGTCTAAAAATTGAATCATTCCATCAATGGAAGAATAGATAAGTTCTGCTGAGTCCTGTTTTTCAGGATAGATATTTTGTACTTTTTCCAGAAGTTCTATGTATTGATTGTAGCTATGATAATCAATTCTTTGAAAGTTTACAAATTTCCAGAGGGAAAAACCTCCAAAAAATAAAAAAATAGAAAAAGCCAGGGGAATTAATTTATTTTTCATAAAGTTTATTATATCATAAAAATTTTATGGGGGACATTTGCTGCAGAAGCTTACAAAAAGAGATGTGGAAAGGTATCTGTCTCCACGGTCTGGAAGCAATACTACAATGGTTCCTTTTTTAAGTTCACTTGCAATTTCAAGCGCACAATGGACAGCTGCCCCTGAAGACATCCCAGCAAAGACCCCTTCTTTTGTTGCCAGTTTTCTGGTGCAGTCAAAGGCATCTTCATCATGGATATTTACAATCTCATCCAATTTTGAAGGATCAAAGATTTTGGGCACTATGGACTCCTTCATATTCTTCAAGCCCTGAATTCTGTGTCCAGGAAAGGGTTCCACGCCAATTATCTTTATATCTTTATTGAACTCCTTCAACCTTTGACTTACACCCATCAAGGTTCCAGTGGTTCCCATTCCTGCTACAAAATGGGTTATCTGCCCCTTTGTTTGCTCCAGTATTTCCTTTCCTGTGGTTTCATAATGGGCTCTTACATTTGATAAATTATTAAACTGGTTTGGCATAAAATATGCTTCAGGGTTTTCTTCATAAATCTGATGGGCAAGGCGAATAGCGCCATCCGTTCCTTCCTCTGCAGGGGAAAGTATCAGTTCTGCACCCAGGGCTTCCAAAATTTTTCTTCTTTCATAACTTACGCATTTTGGCATAACGAGTTTTATCCTGTAGCCCTTTGCTGAAGCGATCATCGCAAGGCCAATGCCTGTATTTCCAGAAGTGGGTTCTAAAATAATTTTATTTTTTATAAGTAAATTCTTTTCTTCAGCATCCTTTATTAGATAAAGGGCAGTCCTGTCTTTTACCGAACCCCCTGGATTTGCCCCTTCATATTTTCCAAGTATTACTACATGAGGGTTTGGATTTATATTCTCCAGCTTGATTAAAGGAGTGTTTCCTATGCAATCAATTACACTCATAAAAAAATTATAACATTTTGGAAAATTTTTTACTTGACAAGGGATTTTTTAAAAGGTAAATTAAAAGAATAAATTTTATAGGAGGTCTTTATGTATCCTGTATGGGAAGTGCCTGTTTTGACTTCCGGTATTATTTTAGGGCTTATTGCTGCCTTCCATATACTTCCAAGCCACCTTTCCACTTCCCTTATGTGGTTTAATGTAATCTTTGAAAGAAAAGCATACAAAGAAAACAAACCTGAATATCTGGAGTTTATAAAAAAGAATACTTTACTACTTCTTATTTTTGCATATATTTTTGGCTCCTTGACAGGTGTGGGAATCTGGTTTTCTGCAACCCTTGCAAATCCAAAAGGACTTTCTGCCCTAATCCATAATTATGTCTGGGGATGGGCAACGGAGTGGTGCTTTTTTATAATGGAAGTTTTGGCTATTTATATCTATTATTATTCCTTTGGAAGGGTCAGCCCTAAGACCCACCTTAAAATTGGCTATATCTTTGCCTTTGCTTCCTGGATTTCTATGGTCATAATTGTTGGAATCCTTGCCTTCCAGCTTACCCCTGGAAAATGGCTTGAAACGGGTAATTTTTTTGATGGATTCTTCAATCCCACTTATTTTCCACAACTTTTGGTCAGAACCTTTTATATGTTTGCAATAGGTGGCCTCTTTGCCCTTGCTGTGGCAAGCAGGATTAAAAATATAGAAGCCAGGGCTAAAATATCCAAGTTTTCTGCTGGGCTTGGGATTTTAGGTTTAATTTTAGGTAGTATATTTATCAACTGGTATATAAAAATGCTCCCTGAAAATTCCTTAAAGATTTTTTCTGATTTAAAATTTACAGGACTTTATAAACTTGGACAGTATTCAGTCCTTCTTATATTGTTATACTTCATTTTTGTGTATTTAAAACCAAGATGGGTTCATATAATCCCTTCAATTTTATTTATCATAATTGCTTTTGGAGGAATATGGAGTGGGGAGCGTTTGAGGGAAATTGCCAGAAAACCCTATGTTATTCGCAGTGTAATGTATTCCAATCAGATAATTTCCGGGGATATACCTTCAAAAAATGTCAAAAGCGAAATTCAAAAATTCAATGAAAGTGGCTTGCTTTCTAATTTTATTTTAAAGGACTCAATTTTTAAAGAAGGTGCCATTGAAGATAAAATGCTAAAGGGGAGAATTTTGGCTCAAATTCAATGTGTTTCCTGCCACTGTCTTCAAAGAAAAGGTTTGAGACCCCTTCCTGTTTTACTTGAAAGGGTAGGGGCTAAAAGTGAAGATGAAATATCTGGAATTCTGGATATGCTTCAGGGTTATTCCTTTATGCCGCCCTTTGTTGGAACAGAAGAAGAAAAACAAGCTCTGTCACTATATTTAAGCTCTTTGACAAAAGGAGGCAAATAATGTACGACGCTTTTGGTCTTCCCATCTACCCCATAATTTTTCAAATCCTTATGGTTTTGACCTTTTCAATACACATAATTTTTGTAAATTTAACCTGGGCATCCTCATTTCTGGCATTTTATTTTGATTTAAAAAAGGAAGAGAAATATAAAAAATTATCCTTTACTTTAAAAAGAGCCCTCCCATCCCTTTTTTCAGTGGCAATTTTGATGGGTATTGCACCCCTTCTATTTATACAGACAATTTATGACTATTTATGGTACTCATCAAATATCTTTTCGGGAATTTATTTGATCTTATTTTTATTTGCTTTAATGATTGCTTTTTCTTTTCTTTATCTTTACTACCTTAAAGAAAATTCACCAAAATGGCTGGGTGCTGTCTCCTTTATACTTATATCCTTTGCTGGAATAGTTATTCATGTTTTAAATATTCAGATGCTTTATATGAGCAAATGGGGACAGTTCTGGCACCCTTCTTCCTTTGGAAAACTGAATATCTTTGAAATTTACAGATTTTTGCACTTCTTTTTTGCTTCCTTTGCCATTGCTGGATTTTTTATGCTTACAAATGCCTGGTATCTTAAAAAGAGAAACACTGATGAAGAAATTGTAAAATTCAGGTCAGAACTGGGATTGAAAATTTTCTTTATCTTTACCATACTTCAAGCAATTTCAGGTATATGGTGGCTTGTATTGGTACCAGGAAAGTTTAAGTTTTACTTCAACCATCTGACAATTACTTCAATTGTATTGTTTTTAGTCCTTTTACATTTTATGTTAAAGGCATTGAAAAATCCTTTAAAGTATTTTTATCATATAAGCATAACCCTTTTTGTTTTGATAATAACTATGGCTGCAAACAGGGAGTCCCTGAGGGCATTATTTTTAAAAGAAAGTGGATTTTCCTTAAAGGATTACCCCTTAAATATCCATTTTCCAAGCTTTCTTTTATTTTTAATAACCTTTTTGCTTGCAATTCTGGCTACAATCTTTATGCTTTCTGTAATCTTTAAATTGGGGCTTAAAAAGGAAGAGGTGGAGGATACTCCCTTTATTAAGAATTTAGGGAGTTTATCAGTAATAGGGCTTATATTGTGGGTTTTAATTGTTGCAGGACTGGGAGTGATAATTTATGTCAAAAATCTTTGATTTTGAAGGAAGGGTCGCCCTTATAACGGGTGGTTCTCTGGGGATTGGGAAGGAATGTGTAAAAATTTTTACCTCCTTTGGAATAAAGACATATTTCTCCTACAATAAGCATAAAAGGGAGGCAGAAAAAATTGAAAAAGAGACAGGGGCAAAGGGTTTTAAACTTAATCTATCTTCAAAAGAAGATATTAAAAAGTTTATAAAAACCTTTAAAAAGGAAACAAATTACCTGGATTTTTTAATTCACAATGCCGGGATCTGGGATTATTTTGAAATTGGTAAGACAAATTTTAAGGTCTGGGAAAATTTAATTCAAATAAACTTAAATTCCATTGGATTTCTAACAAATGGTTTAATTGATTTAATGCTCAAAAGAGGAGGCGGTTCCATTGTCTTGGTCTCCTCCACTGCTGGAAGGAGGGGAGAGGCATACCATTCCCACTATTCTGCAACAAAGAGTGCCTTGATAGGGCTTGCAAAGTCCTGGGCTGCAGAATTAGGTCCTAAAGGGATAAGGACAAATGCAGTAGCCCCTGGGTGGGTAAATACTCCAATGAGTAAGGAGTCCTTAAAGGATGAAAAATTTAAAAAAGCCCTTATACAAAAAATACCTTTGAGAAGGATTCCAGAGCCAGAAGACATTGCATATCCAATTTTATTTTTAATTTCCCCATGGGCAAAACATATAAATGGGGCTGTTTTGGATGTGAATGGAGGGGCAGTCCTTCTGGAGGGATAAAAAAATGAGATCATTTTCAGAGGAAATGGACAAAATCTTAGGGAAGACATTTAAGGTCTTAGATGATGGATTTGTAAGGGTAATTGATTATATGGGGAATGATTCAGCCATTGTGCAGGCAGCAAGGGTTTCCTATGGGGAAGGGACAAAAAAGGTCAGAGAAGATAGGGCACTTATAAGATATTTAATGAGGCATAAACATACATCCCCCTTTGAGATGTGTGAGATAAAGTTTCATTTAAGGGTTCCAATGGATATATGGAGGCAGTGGATAAGACATAGGACTGCCTCTGTAAATGAATATTCCACAAGGTATTCAAAGGCAATTGACTCCCAGCATAAAACAAAGCCAGATGAGTGGAGGTTTCAGTCAAAGGAAGCAAAGCAGGGGAGCGGTGGGTTTTTAGATGAGGAAACTGGAAAATATTTATCAAAGCAGGAAGAAGGGATCCAGATCCTTGCAAGGGAGGTCTATTTTGAAAGGTTGGACTTAGGGGTTGCAAGAGAGCAGGCAAGGAAGGACCTGCCTCTTTCCACTTACACAGAAGCATACTGGAAAATTGATTTGAGAAATCTTTTACATTTTTTGGAACTTCGACTTCATCCAACAGCACAGATTGAAATAAGGGAATATGCAAAAATAATTGGATATGAGATTGTATCAAAATGGGTTCCCTTAACCTGGGAAGCATTCTTAAACTACAATTTAAATTCAATCCATTTTTCTTTTGAAGAACAAGAAATTTTAAATTTATTGATTTCAGGGAAAAGGGAAGAAGCCATAAAATATGCAATGGAAGTTGGTTTTTTAGAAGAAAAAGAAGGAAAATTAAAACTTACAGGAGAGGGGAGGGAGTTTCAGGAAAAGTTAAAGACATTTTCCCTTGATTTTATTTAGAGGAAAAAATTATGCCATATAATAAAAACTGCAATTTGTGGCCCAAAGATAATGAAATGTTTTTTAAGGATATAACAATTAATCCTATAAAACAAACTGGTCCTCATTGCGTATCTACGGTACTTGCAATGCTTGTAGGTGAAAAACCAGAAACTTTTCAAAAAATAATAAATACGCAGGATCCAATTTCTTGGTCTGATTCTTTAAAACCATATGGGCTAAAATTAGCTTATTGCCCTACGGATGTTAGAAAATTAAAATTTTATATAGATGAGCTTATTGAGCATAATGATCTTTTCCTTTTATGTTATTACTGCGCAGATGAATCTAAAATAATGTCTGATCCGGATCCTGAGGGATGGTTATGTAGTTCGCATGTTGTGATACTATTAAGAGATAAAATTATTGACCCAAAGAAAGGAGTTATTGAGCAAGCAAAAGACCATGATTGTTTAGAAAGACACACAAAAAGAATTTTCAGAGTTGTTCCAGTAAATTATGAAAGAGGTCTTTAAAAATTCTCAATTTTGATTTAATTTTTTATTCTTGTATAAGAATCTAATTTTTTAAATTATAAGTATATCTGGTTTTGTTTATATGCTCTTCATTTTTACTGAAAAATAAAAATAAATTAAGCAGGAGTTTGTCTTTCCGCAATTTGTTTGAGAAAGAGAGGTTATTTTACATATATGAATGGCGACCCTTGCGGTTGTTCAATTTTTTTATTTTCGGGTGGAAAAATTCAACCCCAACAGATTCAATTATTTTTAATAATGTAGGGGCTGAATTTTTCAGCCCAGTTATTTTCAGGTCGAGCAAGCTCGACCCCTACAAAAATCTTTTTGGGCTGGTGTAAAAAGCCCCTAAACATAATAATAAAAGTTATAGCCGGTCGTTGGGGAATTTTCTGAGTAAATTGTAGGCAAAATCCTTAATTTTATGCTTATTTTTTGAAATTCTCTTAAAGATTGATTTTAAAGAGTATGTCTCTTTCCTTGCCCACCTCCAGCCCTCATAGAGTTTTTCAGGGCTCATTTTTTTTGGGAGAAAAACCACATTGTTATGGTCGTATTTATCCCAGTCCTTTGTGATTATCCTTCCTTCTTTTCAAATTTTTCATAGATTTCAGTTCCAGGATAGGGGGT
>JBBFMJ010000067.1:0-8173 GCA_037478515.1 Thermoanaerobaculia bacterium | reverse complement strand
ATATTGGCTTATAATCTAACCATTGCTTTAAAACATCTTGTCTTGAAAGGGGATTGGATAAAGAAAACCATTTTTACTCTACGATGGCAGATTATCTTCATACCAGCCAAGATTGTTTATCACTCAAGAGAAATTTTTGTAAAAGTAAAATATTATTTCTTTAACCTTTTTAACTCCATCTTTGCTAAAATCCAGTTCTCCCTTCCATCCCCTGCTTAATTCTTTTATCTTTTCTCGGCTAATTACTAATTCTATAGTATCACTCTATCTAAATTTGCCAAAACTTCTTATTTTTTCATCATTTTGTTAAATAAGCCTTTCTAACTGTTATACTTCGTTCCCCAAATCCTTAAATTTTTCCCTACCCCATTGGTCTAAATCCCATTTTTTTCCATTTTATTTTTCTATTGCGGTTTTGGGGTAAAATTTAGCCCCTTGAACTATATACCCTCTTTGTGGTATATTTTTTCTGGAGGTAATTATGAAACTTTTAAGGTTTATTATAATATTGCTGGTTTCATTAAATTTATCTTCACAATCAAATGTGGCGGGGGGCAGGATAACAGGAACTGTTCAGGAACTGGAAAAAAACCCCATATCCCAGGCAATAATTCAAGCACAAGAAAAAAATAAAGGAATTTTTTTTGAAACAAGAAGTGATGAAAGGGGCAATTTTTTGCTGGATTTTTTGCCTGTGGGAAATTATAAAATAATTGTTCAAAAAGAGGGCTACAACCCTCTGGAATTTGAAATAAATATAAAACTGGGCTCTGAAAATAAACTCATCTTTAACCTTCAAAAATTTGGAGAGGAAGTGGAGGCAAAAGCAGAAAAGGATGTGGTGGAAGTGACTTCTTCCGATAGCAAAACAGTGGTGGAAAAATATGAAATTGATAACCTTCCCATAAATGGAAGAGATTTTACTGACCTTGTAATACTGGCACCAAAGGTTTATATTGACTCCAATGAAAGGATTCATATCTCTGGTGGAAGGGGGATTTCAAACAATTTTCAGGTAGATGGGGCAGATAATACAAGCTCCTTTTTTGGAGAAGAAAGGGGTGGAGTAAAACCCCCCTTTACCTTTTCTATGTCTGCCATTGAATCCTTCCAGGTTTCTCAGGAAACCTTCAGTGCTCAATTTGGGCAGGCAACAGGAGGGCTTATAAATGCCATTACAAAATCTGGAACCAATGATATAAAAGGAGAGGTCTTCTGGTATATAAAAGACAAAGCTTTGACAGGAAAGGATGCCAATGGAATGGAGCCAGAGGATTTTAAGGAAAACCAATTTGGAGGTGGTATAGGGGGACCTGTTTATAAAGATAAAATGCACTATTTTTTATCTTATGATGGCCAGCTCCTTACAACCCCCACCTTCAGAGAATTTAACGACCCCACAGGTGCCCTTCAAAATGAAAATAATAGAAACTATTTGGAACAATTTATTGACCTGGAAAAAGAGACAGGTATAATTGAACAAACCAATGATCAGGCAGTTCTTTTAGGAAAAATAGACACCCAGATCTCTGACAACAACTTTTTTTCTTTAAGGTACAACTTTTCCAGCAATGAGGGAGAAAACACCACTGACAACTACAGGACCACTGGCTGGTCCAACAACGGAATTGAAAAAAACAAATTCCATACCCTTGTAGGAAGCTGGATATCTATGATTTCCTATTCTCTTTCTAATGAATTGATCCTCCAATATGCCAATGAAGAAAGGCCCAGATATCCAAATACTACCACAATTCCAGAGGTTATCATAGGAAACTATGATGCAGCTTTTGGACAAAAAAACTACCTTCCCAACAATACTCAGGAAAAGAGATTTCAAATTATTGACAATTTAAACTATTTTTACAAAAACCATAATTTCAGGGCTGGAATTGATATATCCTCAGTAGATTATGAAAATTCTTTCTTCAGATATCAAGCAGGTTCCTACAGATACAATTCCTGGGATGATTTCTTTGCTGGAAAACCCAGGGATTTTACTCAGGCCTTTTCAGAAGATAAGGGTTTTGTTTCCTTTAGAGTAAATTATTACAATTTTTATTTACAAGATGAATGGAAAATTTTTCCACAACTTAATTTAAGATTTGGATTAAGGTATGAATATCAGGAAAACCAGGAGCCAGATCAAATAAATGAAAAAGAACCTGCAACAAAATATGTGCCAAAAGATAAGGACAACTGGGCACCCAGATTTTCCTTTGCCTTTGACCCCGAAGGAAATGGAAAAAGTGTAATAAGGGGCGGGGCTGGAAAATTTTATGGCACAACCCCTGCTCTCCTTCTGGCAAATGCCTTTTTAAACAATGGAATAAGGGTCATAAGGGTTCGGCTCAAGCCCACAGACCCTGGATTCCCAACCTTTCCTGATATAATTGATTCCCCTGAAGGTTTAACTGCCTTAACACCAGATATTTATATCTTTTCAAAAAATTATGAACAGCCAGAAGCCCTGAAATATTTCTTAGGATATGAAAGGGAAATCTTTAAAGGGGTTTCATTTTCTCTGGAGGGCAGCTGGGGAAAATATAGCAATTTGGAAAGAAAAAGGGATAAAAATTTGATAATAAAAGAAACCCTTCCCGATGGAACCCATAAATATGATTCCAAAAACAGGCCCAATCCAAGCTTTGGAAGGATTATAGAATTTGTAACCGATGCAGAAGGCAAGTACCGCTCCCTATCCTTTTCCTTAAGATACAGGAATTCAAAAATACTTTTTGAAACTTCTTACACCTGGTCCCATTCAGAAGACAACGACTCCAATGAAAGGTCTGTCTCCACCAGCGGGGATTTCCCTGAAGACCAATATTTTTTAAAAAATGACTGGGGACCCTCCAATTATGATATAAGACACAAATGGGTCTCCTATTTTATCTGGAACCTTCCTTATAATTTAAAGTTTTCTGTTATTGGAATAATCAGATCAGGCATACCCTTTACTGCCTATTCAGACATAGATGAAAATGGAGATGGATATTACACAGACAGGGCAAGGTGGGAGGGATATCATTTCCCCCGAAACAGTTTCAGACAACCCTACTTTAAAACCTTTGACATCAGATTTACAAAGAGTTTTCCCTTTTCCAAAAGCATAATTGAAGCTGGTTTTGCCATTTACAATTTATTCAATAGTGCCAATAGAACCACAGACCATTTCACCTACTACACCACAAATACAAAAACAGGCGAAAAGACCTTAAGGGAGGACTTTGGAATTTATAATCTGGCGGGTCCTCCCAGGACAGGGCAAATTATTTTAAGGGCAAGTTTTTAAAATGGCATCCACCTTGAATCTTTCTTTAGAAATTTTAAAAAAGTTATGTGAGATTTTCCCTTATTATTTTAAAGATTTAAAAGAAGATTCCTATTTAAACAACCTCTGGGAATCCCTCTTTGAAAGCTTTGAGAAAATATTTCAGGAGAGGGAAGAAGTTTTTTATTTAATTGAAAAGGAAGGTTTTTTCTCAGGAGATAAAATCTTTACACCTCCCCCTTCTTCATTAAACTTCCATCAAAATCTCTATGAAGAAAGGATAAAAATCCTTTTATTTAAAAAGGGTATCCAAAGGGAAGAAATTGTAAAATTTTTTAAACTTTTCCAGATACCCTTTTCAAAAATTTCCCACAAAGATAAATCCTTAAAAATTTTTTTTGAAAGAGAAAATTTTAAAAATATTAATTTTTATTCCATTCAGGAAGATTTTCTTAAAGAAAACCTGGAAAGGTACTCCTCCTTTTTTGAAAGGACGAAAAAAATGCATAATGATATGCTGGAACTTTCCAAAGAAAAAAAAGAAATGGATTTGAAATTTGAAGAAAAAAGCATAAAACTGGAACCCCTTTCACAATCTATCAATAAATCTTTATCCTTTATCTTTGAAGAAAGCATAATGGCAATTCTCTCTCAGTATGAAAAAGAAACCAATCCTGACCACAAAGTCCTTTTACTCCAATCTTTAAGGTATCTCTACCGAGAGGCAATTTCAATTCCTGATTTCAGAAAAATAAATTTTCTTTTAAGGAATTTGAAATTGAAAGAAGAAAAAGATCTTTATGACCTTTATAAAGAATTCCAAAGTGATGAAACTTTTGCAAATCTTATAAAAAACTTAAACCAGCTGGAAACACTCAAAGAGGAAGAATTTTTATTTTTTTATGAAAATTTGGAGCCCTCTTCACAAAAAAGATTGATATTGAGGATTTTTGAAGAAAATATAGTAAAAAACCGTGAAGAAATCTACAACATTCTAATTTATAAAATAAGGGAAGATAGAGATTTGTTAAAAGAAATTTTTAAAAGCATAGATAAAAATAGAGTCCAAAACTTTATATATTTATTGCAAAAATTACCTGAGGACTTTTTAAGTGAAGAAGAATTGATTTCCCATAGCGATCTTTCAGTAAAGGCAGCTCTTTTGAGGGTTTGCAAAAAATTACCTGATAAAAAGCTTTTGGAGTTTTTAGATTCCCAAAACCTGGAACTTAAAATTCAAACCCTTTCCTATATTGAAAAATTTAAAAAGGAATCCTTTGTTCCAATATTAATTTCCAGAATTAAAAAGGAAAGTTTTTATGAAAAAGAAAGACAGGAAAAGGAAAAGTATTTCGAAGTTCTGGCAAAGATAAAAAACAGTGAAGCCCTTATGTTTTTAAAAGAATTGCTTTCAGAACATAGGCTTTTCCCTTCTCAAAAAAGGGAGGAACTGCGAGCTATGGCTGCCCTTTCCCTTGCCCAGACAAAGGATCCCAAATTTAAAGAGATTCTTTTAAGGGAATCCAAAAGCATAGCCAACTCAACCCTTGTAAAAGAGGCCTGCAAAAGAGCCAGTGAAATGCTGGAGGAAAAGAAATAATGGAAAAGATTTTTGAGAGTTTCTTGGACCTTTTTCATCCTTTTTTAAATGGACCCCAGCCCTTGGATTTCCTGAAGGAGCAATCCAAAAATTTTATAAAAAATATGGAAAATTTACCCCAAAAAAATGATTCTCTGGAGGTCTTTCTCCACAGAGATTTTTTCTTTCAAAACTCCTATCCTTTTCCCCCCAGTGAAAAAAATTTCCAAAAATATTTTGAAGCATATCTTCTATTTGAAAAGTTGAATATGAAGGGTTTAATAATTAAAAGGAACATTAAAGAAGAAAACTTTATATTCTGGCTTCAGGAATTTCAAAAGGGAGAGGTGGCTTCAGATCCCTGGATTAAAGTGATAAAAGAGAAGGATGGTTCAAATACCCTCAATTTAAAATTTGATTTTCTAACCGGTCTTTATTATGGAGCTTCCCTTATTTCCCAAAAAAGAAATATGGAAAAATCCTTTGAGGAGGGTAAAATAATTTCTTATATACCCATAAGGGAAAAAATTCAAAAGCTTTATAAAATTTTATCTTCTCTGGGAGAAAAATCTCTATGTCTTTTGCCTTTTTTTACAAAGGAAGATGAAAAATTTCTCCCGCATTTGATTTTAAATTATGTTTTTTTAAGTCCTTTAAACATTTCCACCGAAAAAATGGAGGATCTCCTCTTTGCCTCCCTCTTTTATGATGTGGAAGATAAAGGAAGATGGATTCCTCTGATCCAGTCCAGAAATTTTTCAGATGGGGGTTTTCTGGCATTTCTTGCTTCCTGCAACCATCCAAGTATAATTTTTACCCTTTTTTACTCTGCAAAAAAATACCTGGAATTTTACTATTTAAAAGAAGGGACCTTTAATCCAGCAGAGGCACTTCAAAAATTCTTAAAACTGGAGGACATATCCGAAGATATTAAAGATTATGTGGTCTGGGTGCTTGGCAAAATTCCACCTTCCTCCCCCGCTCTTACAGAAGAATGTGAGCCCTGCCTGGTTATTTCTAAAAAGGAAATAGCACAATATGAAAACAATAAATTTATTTTAAAAGAGGGGAAAGGGGAAAAACCAGTTCCTTTTGAACAATTTCCTTTCAATCCCCTTTATATTATCTTAAATCTCGAAGAAATTTAAAAAACTGGTATAATTTTTATGTGTTATACCTTTTATTTTTTCTGACCCTTTTTGGGGTATCCTTTGCTTTTATAGAGTCCTCAGTGGTAATCTATTTGAGGAATTTATACTATCCAGAGGGACCAATCTTTCCATTAAAAGAAATCCCAGAAAATATTCTGCTTGTAGAGGTTTTAAGAGAATTTTCAACTTTGGTACTAATTTTTTCCTCTTCCCTTCTGGCTGGAAGGTCAAAAATTACAAAAATTGCTTCCTTTTTTTATGTTTTTGGTATCTGGGATATATTTTATTACATTTTTTTATACCCCTTTTTAAAATGGCCCAAGTCAATTTTTGATTGGGATATCCTATTTTTAATCCCCTTTCCCTGGGTTTCACCTGTTTATGCACCCGTTCTTTGTTCCTTAAGTTTTATAATCTTTTCCATTTTTCTCTACTATTTCTGGAAAGAAGGTTATCCAGTCCCTGTTCTTTTTAAAGATATTCTCTTTATCTTTTTTTCTTTTATTTTAATTCTCTTTTCCTTTTTTTCCAAAACAAAAGATGTTTTAGAGGGAACTATTCCAGAGGATTTTCCGCATCTTTTATTTTTTTCCGGGCTTTTTTTATTTAATTTTTACTGGATTTATAAATTAAAAAAAATTCATCTAAAATATTCAAACAAAAATATAAATTAAATCGTATTAAATTGACGGAAGTGCTTTATTATGCTATTATAATTGGAAAAAATTTAAAGAAAGGAGGATAGAAAATGAAAAAACTTTTTGTGCTTATTTTGTCCTTGTTTTTTGTAATGGCTTTTTCTCTATTTGCTGCAGATGCCCCTGAAACTGTTGTATTAAAGGCAAAGAATGGAGATGTAAAACTCCCCCATAAAGCCCATGCAGAAACCTTAAAAGTTACCTGCGTGACCTGCCACCACACCACAAAGGAAGGACAGGCAGTGGAAAAATGCTCCAAATGCCATGGGGTAGATCCAAAGGCACCAGCTGCAAAGGATGCTTTCCACAAACTCTGTCAGGACTGCCATAAACAGAAAAACGAAAAAGAAGGAAAAAAAGCCCCAGCAAAATGTATGGAATGCCATAAAAAGGCATAAATTTTTTTAAGGAGAGGTGCTGGAGTGGACGATCAGGGCTGCCTGCTAAGCAGTTGTCTCAGGAAACTGGGACCGGGGGTTCGAATCCCCCCCTCTCCGATTGCTTTTTAAGATAAATTTCTAATTTCCAAAACCTTTTTTAGCCCCCATAAAATTCAATGATATAATTTTTCAATGAAGAAAGTAATTATTCTTCCCTTTGAAAATCCCTCCTTCAATCCAAGGAAAAAAGGGGATCAAATCCATCCAGACCACCCAGGCACTGCAATAAAAATTGGAGAGGAAATATTTGAAATAAAGCAGTATTTTATAAAAAATGGAAAACACCATTATATCCTGGAACCTTGGGATGAAAGATTTGTTATAAGAACCATCATTGAATGGAATAGTAAAGAGGAAAAAAAATTCTTAGAAGAATGTTTAAAAGAAAAAAGAAAAGAAAAAATTTACATAATCTCTTTTCCCTTTCAGGTTTTTATGGGCTTTTTACCTGAAAGTTATCAAAATAAACTTGAAGAAAAAATAGGCTTAAATCCTTCCAAGGCAACCTTCTGGTCTTCACTTTTTGAATTTGTCTTTTCCTTATCGGTTATTGTTTTAAATATGATTGGTTCCTATGCAGGTCTTTATGGTACAAATATAAAATTTTTTCCAAAATGGCTTGTAGTACTTTGCTTTTTTACAATTCTGGACGGTCTGGCAAGGCTTGTTTATAATATTGCCACCAGTGAACCCTTGGGAAGTGCTCTTTTTATATTTTTAGAATTAAAAACAAAAAAGGAAAAATCAAGTTTCAATGAAGATTATTTTAAATTTTACGAAAAGGATTTAATTGTGGAAACCCCGTATGAAAAAAAGCACTGGGAAAAGTGGAAGGGTATTAAATTTGAAGAAAAAAATTATCTTCTGGAAGAAAAAAGATTCCATAAAAATTTTTATATTTATAAATTCAGAAATACGGAGGAAAACTATCCTGAAATTTCTATTGAAAAAGAAAAAAAGTACAATTCTTCTTCTGATGCCTCCATTGTCTTTGCGCCCCTCTGGGGCTTCCTTCCAGCAGAACTTCAAAG
>JBBFMJ010000066.1:0-8238 GCA_037478515.1 Thermoanaerobaculia bacterium | reverse complement strand
GCCATAATACGCATTGCAAAACGTCAGATCATACGCCGGGGATAAGCGCCATTTCCCGTCCCGGAAAAGATAAGAAAAATTCTTTTTAGAAAATTCAAAACTCAAAGAACCTTTAAATTCAAAAGTGGAATTTGCCTTAAGGCTTAAAGAAAAAAATAGCAAAAGGGGGCACAAAATAAAGTGCCCCCATCTACTTAAAGAAAAAAATTTCTTACTTTTGGTGGCAGGTTGTACAAAGAGCACTATCAACTTGAGTAACTGTCAGGAAAGGTTGAATGGTATCATTATGGGGATCATGGCAGGAAGCACATTGAACTGTTCCACCAAATAAGGGAACATTACATGTGGCATCCACACAGCTTGTAGAAGTTGGGGTAACCAGTTCTCCATCGGCAGTGGCAAGAGCAGCATTATAAGTAAAATTAATGGGGTGGTCATTGGTTAAATCAGTTCCAAGGTATGCAGAATTGGTATTGGAAATGGTAACAGCAGCAGTGGAAGGGGCACCTACACCATTCTGGGGGTTGAACTGGGAACCAACTCCAACTGTTCCATCATGGCAGGACATACAGAGATTTGAAACCGTTTGCTGTCCTCCAATATCTGTAGGTGTTGCATTTAATGTGTTGCTGGCATAAACACCATAGGAAGCAGTTGAAGAAAGTGTATGGTTCCAGAGGGGGTCTGTGGTGGTACCAGAGGGTTGGTGGGGAGTATGACAGAAGACACAGATGGCAGTTACATTGGTATCAGGAAACCCTGCCTGGTTAAAGGTATTTGTAGAGCCAACAGACAGGTCATGGGCAGTGTTTTGAACTACTGCAAAACCAAAGGAAGCCAGAAGTAAAAACAAAACTAACAGAAGCTTCTTCATTTAAATTCCTCCTTTCTTTAAAATTTTCAAATAAAGTATGCAATTCCAATGCCTGAAAATTTAGGGGTATTTTTTTAAAATGTGGGTGAAATGACCCATAGGTGGGTTTTCTAACCCACCTATTCTCCTATAAACTTAAAAATCTGCACCCTCCCGTTCCCAAAATCAGCAATATAAATAAAACCATTTTCATCAATTTCTATCCCCACAGGTAAATTTAGCTTTCCTTCCTCTTTCCCTGCTTCTGAAAAAGGCATAAGAAGGTTTAATTCCTTATCAAACATTTGAACATTATTAAATGCCCCATCTACTACATAAATTATTCCCTTTTTGTCAATAGCAATTCCCTTGGGCCTTGTAAATTGCCCTGGATGGATGCCTCTTGACCCAAAACTTCCAAGAACCTCAAAATTTTCTGTAAAAATTTGAACCCTTGTATTACCCGTATCTACAACATATAGATTTCCTTCGCCATCCACATCACAATAGGTTGGAAAATTAAAGGTACCTTCTTCAATTCCCCTTTCTCCAATTTTGCCCATTTCTTTACCATCATAATTAAAAAAAATAACCTGATGGTTTTTAGAATCCACCACATAAACCCTATCATTTTTATGGTCAATACACACACCCACAGGATTTTCAAAATTTCCTACAGAAAAAATAAACTTTCCGTTTTTGTCAAATTTAAATAATTTCTTTTTACCGTGGTCTGTTACATAAATATTTTCTTCTTTATCCAGATCTATGGAGTTAGGCCAGGCAAGAGTACCCATACCAGAAGTTCCATAAAGGTAAAATCTCTTATTTTTTTTATCATAAATATGTATACCCTTTGCTTTTGCATCCACCACATAAATCTTTCCTTCCTTATCCACAGCCACATCCATAGGCCTTTCCAGAGAGATATATTCTTTGTCTGGATCTATTCCCAGTAAAACCTCCTTTAAACCTCTGCTTTTTTTTGCCTGAACATCCTTGTTGGAATTTATCGCTTCAACAAATTTTATTCTGGGAGGGTCAGGGGGCGGAGGCCAAAAAATTTCTACTGTTTCTTTTTTTTGCTCAATTTTTGTCTGACATCCAAATAAAAGTAAGAAAATTATTAAATAATTTTTCATTTTATACCTCACTTGTTATGGCAATTTACACAGAGTTCTGTCTGGGTTTTTGCTCCAAAAGTATAGAGATTTTTTGACTGCCCTCCATGGGGATTGTGGCAGGAAATACAGGAAATTTCAATATCTTTAATTTTTTCACCCTTAAACTTCCCCTGGACAGGGTGGTCTAAAGAGGGATGACCTTTGAGCATATCCTTATTTAATTTAATTTTTGGAAATTTTATTCCCAGTTTCTTTTCTTCCTCTGCTTCTTTTCCAAGCAAATGACAGGAAAGGCAAAGGTCATTCCCTTCCTTTTTTAAATATTTTTTGTTATCACTTCCATGGGGAAAATGGCAGCTGGAACAACCCATAATCATTATTATTCCATGTTCAAATTCATAATTTAAATTATGACAATCTTTACATAAAAAATTTGTAGGACTTTTCAAAAGAGGAGGATAATTGGAGAGATGAGGATTATGGCAATGGGTACAATTTTCTTCTACGGGGATATGTTTAAATTTATAGGAAGATATTTTTTCCTCCAACTCTGGATGGCAATTCATACACAAATCTGGTTCTTTTTCTGCTATTTTAATTCCTTCCAGGTGACAGTTGGAACAATCTTCAAAAACAGGATGGACGGATCTTTCATTTAAAAGATTTTTATTTTTTGATGAATGGGGATTGTGACACTTGCTGCAATCAAGGTTTTTAAGGGAAGCCATTCTGTGTTTTTTTTCAAGCTCTCCAGAAGGATCGTGGCAGTTAAAACAGAGGGTGGACATTTTCCCATCTTTCATAACCTCATCCGATATTAAAAATAAGTTTTTTGAGGAATGGGGCTTATGACAATTCAGACAGCTTTCTTCAGCGGGGGGATGTTTTTCCCCTTCTGTAAACACATTTTTATGGCACCCAAGACATAGATCTTTTTCTTTCTGGGTTAGAAGTTTTTTTTCTTCTGAAAGGTGAGGGTTATGGCAGTCCAGACATTTGTTCTCTTTAAAGGGAAAATGCCTAAACTTTTCTTTAAATTCATTCTCCAAATCAGGATGACAGGCAAAACACAGGGCCGGGACATTTGCCTTAAGCCTTACCTTTTTTGTTAAGGTTTTGGCATGGCAACTTTCGCACTCTCCTTCACCAAAGGGCAAATGAAAAACCTTACCCTTTAGGAGCTTTTTATTCTTTGAAAAATGGGGACTATGGCAAGATATGCAACTGGTACCATTCACTGGCTGATTTTTATGTTTCTTTTCTTTTAATTCTTTGGCATCATGGCATTGCAAGCAAAGCTCTGGAAGTTTTTCTGAAAGGAGCCATTCATTTTGTGAGCTATGGCTTAAATGACAGCCATTACATTCTTCATAAACACCATGCAAACTTTTAAAATCTTTGGTATTTTTATAGTTTTCATGGCATTTATAACATAAATCTGGGATAGGGGAAATTAAAGTTACAAAGAGCTTTTCTTCTTTTGCCTCGAAATTATGGCAGGAAAAACAATCTTCTTCCGCAGGCAGATGGTTTTTTTTGCCTAATATGGTACTGTGGCAAACCCTGCAATTGCTCTTTTTAGGATCCGGGAGTTTTGGATGAACTCCTCCTGAAAACACATAATAATTTAAAAAAAAATAGAGAAAAAAAACATATTTCATTAAAAAACTCCAATTTTTTATAACTTAAAATTATCTTTTATATATGATAACATAAAAGAAGAATTTTCTTTCTGAAAACTTTTAAAACTCAAATTTTCCATATCAACACCTAAGAGAGGGGTATTTTTTATCTTATTTTTTTGAAGGAATTGTAATTCATACTCTCTTAAATTATCCAGAATTATTAAATCATAATTAATTTTTTCCAGGCGCATATTGGCTTCAGATATGGTAAAAACAAAGTCCAGCTCTATGGAATATTTTGAAAAGCTTTTTCTCAGAGCCCAAATATAATTTAAATCCCTGGATATAAGCAATATTTTAACCATTAGAAAATGTTATGCAAATCTTATGCCAAGATGATATAATGATTAAAATTGTTAAAAAGGAGGGATATATGATAGGAATTTCAATAACAGTAACTTTAAAGGATGCTGAAAAAGAAAGGACTTTTCTGGAAATCTTTCAGGAAGCCCTAAAATATTTAGATAAAATTGAGGGTCTTAAAGATTTTAAGGCAGCTAAAATAATTGGAGTTGACCATAGCTACCATATTTTCTCTCTCTGGGAATCGGAAGAAAAGGTGGAAAAATGGCTGAATAACCCAAATTATAAAGAAATCCGAAAAAATTCTCACGATTTAATTAAAGAATTTGTATCCTATCGCTGGAGCCCTTTGAGAGAGCCAAAAATACTTAGTTTTTAGAAATTATTTTATGAAAAATATTGTTTAAAATTTAATGGCAAAAATACTTTTTTTAACTGCTCCCTATCATTGTGGAGTTGTGGAAGTGGCAGGCAGATGGCCTCCACTTACCTTTGGTTATCTTGCAACTTCTGCAAAAGAAGCTGGCTTTAAACCTCTACTTTATGATGCAATGTCTACTGGAGGAGGACTGAAGGATATTAAGAAAGTTATAGAAGAGGTCAAGCCAGATATTGTGGGGCTTTCCTCCATAACCTCCACCATTGAAGAAAATTTAAAAATTGCAAAAATTGTAAAAAATTTAAACAAAAATATTAAAATTATACTGGGTGGCGTCCATCCTTCCTTTATGTTTAAAGAAATATTGGAGAATAATGAGGAAATTGATTATATTGTAATAGGTGAGGGGGAAGAGACGCTAAAAGAATTGTTATCCAAGCTTAAAAAAGATGAGGATATTAGTAATGTAAAAGGAATTGCTTTTAAAGAAAAGGATAAAATAATTTCTGGCAAAAGAAATTTTTTAGAAGACCTGGACCCTCTTACCCCTTCCTTTGAAATTTTCCAGTGGGAAAACTATAGATACTTTCCCTTGAAAAATAGTCGCCTTGGAGCCATTTCCACTTCCAGGGGTTGTCCCCATAGCTGTACTTTTTGTTCCCAGCAGAAATTTTGGGAAAAAAACTGGAGGGGTAGAAGTCCAGAAAAGGTCTTGGATGAAATTAAATTGCTTTACAAAAATTATGGAGCAAGAGTAATCCTTATAACGGATGAATATCCAACAAAAGATAGACAGAGGTGGGAAGAATTACTTAAAGGGATAATTTCCCTTAAATTTAAGGATTTATATTTTTTAATGGAAACCAGAGTAGATGATATTTTAAGAGATGAAAAGATATTAAAATTATATAAGGAAGCAGGAATAATTCATATTTATATTGGGCTGGAAGCAGGAACCCAGGAAACGCTGGATTTGATAAAAAAAGAAACCGATGTTCAAATGGGCAAAATTGCATTGGACCTTTTGCATTCTCAGGGCTTTATTACAGAGACCTCCTTTGTTATGGGTCTGCCTGAAGAGGATAAAAAATCAGCAAAAAGGACCCTGGAACTGGCAAAATATTACAATCCAGATTTTGCACACTTTTTATGCATAACCCCCTGGCCTTACTCAGACCTTTATGAAGAAGTTAAAGATTTTATCAGGGTCTTTGATTATTCAAAATATAATCTCATTGAACCCATTATAGAGCCCAAAAAATTGAAATTAAAAGAGGTGGATGAAATTATTTTAAAATGTTACAGGGACTATTATATCTGGAAGTTTAAAAATTTAGAAAAAAATGGATTTAAATACAATTATATTATTGAGTCCTTTAAACTTATAATGAAAAGTTCTTTCATAAAAAATAAGATTCTCAAATATCCTGATTTTAAAAGAAAAATTTTTAAGCAATTTTATGGATTTAAAAACTAAAAAGTTAAGAACCGTCTATCTTATTTTTTTAATCCACTTCGTTGCAATTTTTGGTTTAATTGGATTGCTTACAAATTCCTATATAAAAACCCTGAAAAATATAGAAATTAAATATGCCAGAAATTTCATAGAAAATCTTGAAAAAGAAATTGGTTTACATAAATTGACTTCTCAGGGAAATGAAAGTGTCCAGGAAATTTTAAAAAACCTGGAAAAAAATGAAAATCTGAAAAATTTAAAAATCTATGATAGAAATGATAAACTGGTTTTTTCTATGGGTGAAAAATTTATTAAAGAAAAAGAATTGTCTGATAAAAACTTTATTTTAAAGAAGGGTGAACTATATTTCAATCTGGAAATAAAAAATGAATACCCCTGCAACTTGTGCCACCAAAAAGAATATAATATTATTGGCAGGGCTGAGGGTAAATTTGAATTAAATAAAGCCACTGGAATTGTGGAAACAAGAAATAAAATAATTTTTTTATCCCTTATTTTGGGATTTTCTGTGTTTCTTTTCATTGCCTTTTTTTATGGAAATATTTTTTTAAAACCCCTGAATTTGCTTCTTCAAGGTATTGAAAGGATAAAAAAAGGGGATTTGAATTTTTCCCTTGAGTATTCCAGAAAGGATGAAATGGGTACACTGATAAGTAATTTTAATGAACTTCTCTTAAATTTAAAAAAATCAAAAGAAGAGATAGAAAATTTACATAAGAAGGAAATGGAAAAGGCAGAACATCTGGCATCCATTGGTGTAATTGCCTCAGGACTTGCCCATGAAGTAAAAAACCCCCTGGCTGGAATAAATGCTGCCCTGGAAATCCTTCTGGAAGAAAAGGAATTTCCAGAGGAACATAAAAATGTTTTAATACAAATTAAAGAAGAATCCAGAAGAATTTTAAATATTATAAATAGTTTGCTGGACTATTCCAGACCCTCCAAGCCAAATCCTATGGAATTTGATTTAGAAACCTTTTTAAAGGATATAGAAATTATTATAAAACCTTACCTTAAAACAAAAGATATTATTTTTAAAACTTACCTGGAAGGGGAAAATAAAACAATATACCATGATCCAGATTTACTTAAAAGAATCCTCATCAATTTAATACAGAATAGTTTTCAGGCAATTTCAGATAAAGGTCAAATAAATTTAAAGGCAAGGGCAGCGGAAAACTTAATCTTTGAAGTGATAGATGATGGTAGTGGTATAGATGAAAAGATAAAGGATAAGATATTTGAACCCTTTTTTACAACTAAAATAGGGGGAACGGGCCTCGGGCTTTCTGTTGTAAAAAAGCTGGTACAGGAGATGGATGGCAAAATCTTTATAGATTCAAAGATAGGCGAAGGGACAAAAGTCACAGCAGTCCTGCCTTTAAGATTAAAAACTACATAAAATCTTCAGGTAAAATTTTATATTTTTTTAACCTATACCTTAACTTATCTCTGGAAATCCCCAGTTTTTTTGCTGCCTTGGAAATGTTTCCAGAAACCTCCTTCAAGGCTTTGTTTATTAAGTTGATTTCCATCTCTTCTATTGAGGAAATGGTTTCCTGAGGTACTGTTTTATCAAATTTCTTTAAAAATAAAAGTTCCTCTGTATCAATAAATTCTTTATTTGTCAGAATTATTATCCTTTCAATGGTGTTTTTCAGCTCCCGCACATTCCCAGGCCAGGAGTAATTAAGGAGCAAATTCTTGGCATCTTCTGTAAAACCGGATACCTTTTTGCCAGTTTTTTTGTTATAGAAATTTACAAAATGCATTGCCAGGGGAAGAATATCTTCTTTTCTTTCCCTCAAAGGTGGAATATACAAAGGAAAAAGTTCCAAGCGATAATATAAATCTTCTCTGAAAAGTTTTTCTTCAATCTTTTTCTTTAAATCCTGATTGGTTGCTGCTATAAACCTTACATCCACCTTTAAATCTCTGGTTCCTCCTATTCTTTTAAAGGTTCCATCTTCAAGTACTCTCAAAAGTTTTGACTGAAGGTCCAATTTCATATCCCCTATCTCATCTAAAAATATAGTTCCGTTATCTGCAAGTTCCAGGAGCCCTTTTTTTTGTGTTTTAGCATCAGTAAAAGCACCCTTTTCATAACCAAAGAGTTCACTTTCAATTAAATTATCTGGAACTGCTGCACAATTTAAAACCAGAAAGGGCAAGTCCTTTCTTTTTGAATTCTGGTGAATAAATTTGGCAAACAAATCCTTTCCAACACCACTCTCCCCGAAGAGAAGAATCGATTTGGCATCGGAGGTAGCAATGGCTCTGGCAAGGGCTAAAACCTCCAAAGTTTTAGGAGAAACTGCCAGGATTTCTGTTTCCTTTTCCTGCAAAGTCCTCCTTAATTTTGTAACTTCATTTTTAAGTCTCAGGTGTTCCTCAGCTTTTTTTATATTCAAAAGGAC
>JBBFMJ010000065.1:0-8254 GCA_037478515.1 Thermoanaerobaculia bacterium | reverse complement strand
AGGGGTATTCTTACCACCAGAAGGAAAGGATGAAAACTATTTAAAAAATATTTTAAATCTGGTTCCCATAAAAAGAAAGGGTGAAAGGGAAGAGTTAAAGAAAACATTAAAATTTTTGATTGAGAATGAGTATTTAACCGGAGAGATAATTTATTTAGATGGAGGAAGGCACCTTGGAAAAGCTTTACATTAAGGGATTGGCTTTGAGGACCATAATTGGAACCAATGCCCATGAAAGGGAAGAAAAGCAGGATGTTTTAATTGACATAACCCTATGGGCTGATTTAAAAAAGGCAATGGAAAGTGATTCCCTTGGAGATACTATTGACTATAAAAAACTCAAGAAAAAAATAATAGAATTTGTGGAAAAATCTTCCTTCAATTTAATTGAAGCCCTTGCCTGGGGAATCGCAAAGATCTGCCTTGCCGAAGAAAAGGTTAAAAAAGTTCAGGTCTGCCTGGAAAAGCCAGGGGCTTTGAGGTTTGCAAAAACTGTAGGGGTGGAAATAACTTTAGAAAAATAAAATTTTTACCCATCTTAATTTTTATTGTATAATATCGTTATGTCAGAAAGAGAAAAATGGGCAACCCGTATAGGCCTTGTTCTTGCAATGGCAGGGAATGCAGTGGGTCTTGGAAATTTTTTAAGGTTTCCGAGGCAGGCAGCACTAAATGGAGGGGGAGCCTTTATGATCCCTTACTTTGTTGCCCTTATCCTTATGGGAATTCCAGTTATGTGGATTGAATGGGCAATGGGAAGGTATGGGGGCCAGTATGGAGAATCCACCACAGCAGGCCAGTTTCATTTAATGTGGAGAAGTAAAGTTTCAAAATACATTGGTTCCATAGGAATTTCCATACCCCTTCTTTTTGTAATTTACTACACTTATATTGAATCCTGGTGCCTTGCCTATGCCTTTTTTTCCCTATCAAAGAGGTATTTTGGCGTTTCAGATATGTCCCATATGAATTCTTTCCTCCAGCAATTTCAGGGGGTTGAAAGTGGCTCTTTTTTTTCTACAATTATTGTGGCTTTAATTTTCTGGATAATTACAATTGCTTTAAATATATGGATAATTGGAAGGGGAATCTCTGGTGGTATTGAAAAACTTGCAAAGATTGCAATGCCCCTTCTTTTAATCTTTGCAGTAATTCTGGTTATAAGGGTTTTTACCCTGGGAACCCCTGACCCCAATTATCCTGACAGAAGTGTTATGAACGGCCTTGCTTTTATCTGGAACCCAAATTTTTCCCAGCTTACAAATTTTGCTGTCTGGCTTGCTGCTGCAGGACAGATATTTTTTACCCTTTCCATTGGAACTGGCTCCATTCAAACCTATGCTTCCTATCTCAAAAAGGATGATGACTGTGCCTTAACTGGCCTTTCCACTTCTGCCACAAATGAATTTGTAGAAATTGTGCTGGGTGGTTCCATTGCCATACCCATTTCCGTTGCCTTTTTTGGACTTGCTACCACCCAGGCAATTGCCCAGCAGGGCTCCTTTGACTTGGGTTTTGTGGCTATGCCCATAATTTTTCAAAAACTCCCCTTAGGATTTTTCTTTGGAATGCTCTGGTTTTTGCTTCTTTTTTTTGCAGGGATTACATCTTCTGTTGCTCTATCCTCTCCTTTTATGGCACTTCTGAAGGAAAAGTTTAATTTAAAAAGGGAAAAGGCAGCCCTTATTGTGGGACTTGTGCTTTTTTCCTTTGGACTTCCTGTGGCTCTTTTTTTAAAGTTTGGGTATTTAGATCAGTATGATTTCTGGATTGGCATGCTCCTTTTATCCCTCCTTGCCCTTCTGGAAACTATGGTATTTTCCTATGGTTTTTCAAAGGAATTTGTGGATTCTTCAAATATAAAGCCAAAAATTTTAGGATATTTAAAATATGGTATGAAAAAGGGCTGGGAAGAGTTAAACAGAGGGGCAGATATAAAGATTCCAAAATTTTTCTATTATGTAATGAAATATGTAGTCCCTATTTATTTAATAACCCTATTTGCTGGATGGCTCTGGCAGGATCTTTCTTCTCCAAATTCTATGATTTTGCTTAAAGGAATCCCACAGGAAAACTTTTTTTATTGCTGGATTGCCAGGGGGACTATGATTGGAATAATTGTTGCCATTGCAATTATGGTTAAGTATGCCTGGAGGAAAAAATGAGGTGGGATGGATGGGTATTTTTTATCCTTGGATGGGGCTTTGCCTTTGCCCTCTTCATTTATTGCTACTATAAAATATTAAAAAAGAAAAATTAAATATTTTTATTCCGAAAAACTCAAAGAAGCAAAACAAGGTGAGTCCAGAGGAAATTTAAAATCCTCATCAGGCACAAATTTTTCAAGCTTTTTTTCCCATAAAACCTTCCCATCAAAATCAAATTTCAATAGCACATATTCATCTCCAATTTTCCCTGCAAAATACACATAGCAACCACCATCAATTATCAATTCATTCAAACTGCTAAAGATGTCCAAATCATAAACAGTTTTAAATAAAATCTCTCCTGGGGGATTGTATTTCACCAGAGCCCATTTTTCCTGAAAGATTCCAATTACATAAATATTGTTTTCCCCATCCTTTGAAATTCCATAAAATTTATCCAAATCCTTCAATTCCAGGATTCTTTTATATAAAGGAGTATCTTTTTGTAAAAAATTTAATAAGATTTTTTCCTTATTTTCACAGGTAGAGACAGCCTTTTTACATTTACACTCTTGCCCATAAACATAAGAAAAGACAAAATTAGATAATATAAAAATCAAAAATAAATTTAATTTACTCAAAAAATCACCTCCTTTCAAAAGAAGAGAAGTTAAAATTTAAATCTTTTTGGCTTTCTCCTCCTCCAGCTCCCCTTATGATAGGCATAGGAAGCCAAAAGGGGAAAAGCTATGGTTGCCTCACAAAATACCATCTGCTCAAAGGACTGATCCACCTTCCCCCAGGAAGATGCCTCCTTTAAAGTGGAGCCAGAAAGCCCTCCATCCCTTTCATCTGCCACAGTTATCTGGACTGCATATTTATGCATAGGCACATCATAACCCAAAACCTCTGCTGCCACCACTATATCCTGAGTAAAGTTCTTTGGAACTCCACCACCAAGCATTAAAATGCCCGTTTCCTTTGAATGAATTTTAATAAAAGTAAGTTCCCTGAAATCCTTTACAGAATCAATGGATAAAGAGTTTTCCTTCTTTTGAACCTGATGGAGCACCAGCCCAAAGCCAGCACTGGAATCAGAAAAGGCAGGGACAAATAGAGGGACATTATATTTATAGGCATTATAAACTATGGAGTCCTTTATGTTTTTCCCTCCCTTTTCCAGATATTTACCCATTTCATACAAAAATTCCCTGGAAGAATAGGGTTTTGGCTCTAAGGAATTGGCAATTTTTGTGGTGGTTTCATCACAGATTCTCAGTTCGTCTTCATCTATGTAAGTGTCATAAATTCTGTCTATGTGAAGTTCCCTCAATTCATTGTCATCCACAAAAGGGGTTCCCTGATAGTGTTTAAACCCCAAGGCTTCAAAAAAATCCTGATCCACCAGATTGGCACCAGTGGATACGATCACATCCACCATATTATTTTTAATTAAATCACTTATAACTTTTTTCATTCCTGCTGAAATAAGGGAACCAGCAAGGCATAAAATTATGGTGCAGTCCCTATCCCTTATCATTCTGTCATAAATAACTGCTGCCCTGTAAAGGTTTTTTGCCTGAAAGGCAGTCCTTCCCATTGCTTCCAGTATGGGTACGGCATTAAATTTTGTTATGTCTATGTGTTTTACTTCCTGAGAAAGGTAAGCCCTTTTTAATTCTTCTCTACTTATTGCTTTTGGTTTTGTTGCCATAAGACCTCCTTTATATTTCTATTTCAAAGATTTTATGCTTTCCCCTCTCCCCTTTTTTTAATTTTATCAAGCTTTTTGGTACTCTTAAATATTTACTTAAAACTTCGATCAGTTCCTTATTTGCTTTCCCTTCCCTGGGAGGTGATTTTACATAAACTTTAAAGCGGTCTTCCTCTATTTTTTCAACCGCTTCCTCTTTTGAATTTGGATGGGCTTCTACATAAATTATCACTTCAACTCTAATTCCACCTCATCACCTATATATATTTCTTTATTTGCTTCTAAAATTTTTCCTATGGATGCTCTATCATGGGTAGCCAGTATTCCAACTCTACCCACTATTATCCTTTTTGAATGGTCCGGAAGCCAGCGATAAATCTTCAGTAGGGTGCCTGGTTCTATACCTTCTTTTGTTCCCATATTTACAATTACATTATGTCCATTAAAAAGGGAGACTATTTCATCTTTGGAATAAATAATCTTGCCATGGATCTGTTCCACATCCCCCGAACAGGTGGTTTCCAGGGGTGGAATAACTCTTGCTGGTATGGGCTGGAGTTCAAAGGGGATTAAATTTTCACCCCTATAAATGGATTGACAGCTATAATCAACCCTTGCAGTGGAAGTATGTTCCTGTGTGCATATAACCGTAATTCTGCCTGTAAGGGTCCATAACCTTCCCAGGACCTCTTTCCCATCTTTTATGAGCCCTTCGTCCCGGGCAATAAGGAAAGAATCTCCTGGTTTTACTCCTTCCTCGGAGCCACCATTTATATATACAATCTGCCCCTGTGCTAAGGTATGTCTTACTTCAGGGTCATCAGTATCAACTATTTTCAGAGGAAATTTTGCATCGGGCTCGGTAATTTTTGCAAAACAATACATATCTGAATCATCACCCAGAGGAACAGGCCTGGCAATTATTTCTGGTTCCCTAATCCCCTTTGGTTCACCTTCCCCTTCTTTTTCTTCGCCAACTGCTTCGGCTTCGCCTTTTACCTCACCTTCAGAAATAGGGGTCTCAGCCACCTGTGGACCAAAGACAAGCGGGTCCCCTGGATAAATCCAGTGGGCATCCTGAATATATTTGTTATTTTCCCATATTTGAGGCCAGAGATAGGGATTTCCCAGTTTTTTAGATGCCAGGTCCCAGAGAGTATCCCCTTTTTGAATTATATATACCTCTACCCCTTCAGGAAATTCTGTTGGGGGATCATAAGGTGTCCAGTGATCCTTTACAAAATGTAATGGTTTTGGTGGTGCAGTTTGTGTAAGAACAAAAGAAGAGATAAAAATAAGACAAATTGCTAACCTTAAGGCAACTTTCATAGATACCTCCACAATTTTTTATGGACTTCCATATTTATAGCTTATAGTTTTTTTTCCTTTCTGTCAAGTGTTTCTTCATATTTCTTCAAATAATACTCCTTTTTTTCCAAATCCTGAGTTTTTTCATAGATTTTTGCATAAAGCAAATATACTTTTTCCATCTCTTCAAAATCAGGATAAGTTTTAATTAAATTATCCAGTCGCCCAAGGGCACCCCTGTAAGCTTTCCTTTTGAAGTAAAAATTAGCAATTGCCAGTTCATGGAGGGCTAAATTTTTCCTGCATTCCTTAATCCCTTCCTTCACTTCTTCTATATACTTTCCCTGGGGATAGAGTTGTTGATACCTGTTGAAGAAGGAAAGGGCAGCCAAAACATTTACCTGATCCCTGTCTGGCTTTTCTTTAAGCTTTAAGGCAATTTTTCCCTGCATAAAAAGGGCATATTCTGCATTTTCATTTTGAGGATAACGGCTGTAAAAATCTGAAAATCTCTGTTTTGCTTCCAAAAGCTCCTCCCAGCCCCCTGCAAGATAGGCAGCTGAGGCAACATTTATAAGGGCTTCCACAGCAAAGGGGCTGGAGGAAAAGTTATCCACCACAAACTTAAAATAAATTTTGGCAATCTTATATTTTCCTTCTTCCATTGCCTGTCTTCCCTTTTCCATTGCTTCTTCAGCAGAAAGGGTATTCAGGGTTTTTTCTATCCTCTGACTTTCTGTGTAAAAATATTTACAGGAAAAAATAAAAAGAAAAATTATTAAAATCATCCATTTTTTCATTCTAAAACCTCAATTTCTTAAATTTTTTTATCTCTTCTATAAAATCAGGGGAATTGAATATCCCTGAACCTATCATTAAAATATCACACCCTTTTTTCAGGATTTCAGTGGCATTATCCAGCTTTACTCCCCCATCAAAACCAATCTTAAAACTTAAATTCTCTTTTTTCCTTAATTCTGAAAGTTTTTCTATCTTTTCAAGGGTTTCATATATAATTTTCTGCCCAGAAAAACCCGGATTTACCCCCATAACAAGCACCAAATCGGTATATTTTAGGACTTCTTCTAAAAAAAATACAGGAGTGGAAGGATTTACGGCTATTCCATTCTTCCTTCCCAGATTTTTTATTTTTTTTAATAAAAAATCGTGATGAAGGGTTGCTTCATAATGAATTATAATCCAATCGGCTCCTTTTTCTATAAACTTTTCTATATAATCCTCAGGATTTTCAATCATCAAATGGACATCCAGCGGGATTTTTGTATTCTTCCTTACAAAATCTACAAAATCAGGACCTATCGTTATATTTGGAACAAAATGTCCATCCATAACATCTATATGAATTAAATCCACTCCCTCCTTTTCAAGTTTATTTAAAAGGTCTTTTAAATAGGAAAAATCTGCTGCAAGGATTGAAGGTGCTATTAAAAATTTTCTCATAAGCCAGAATTTATGGTAAATATTAAAGGGGTCTTTTTTGAAATCTTGGTACCAGGAAGAGGTGATTGTGAAAGAATAACCCCTAAATCATAATGGGGAATCTTTATTTCTCTGGGTTTTTCCACCTTAAAGTTTAATTTTGTAAGTTCTGAAAGCACAAAATCATAGTTTTTTGAAACCAACTCTGGCATAACATAAGAGCAGAGGTTCTTTGGTTTTGAAACCAGAAGGTCAATTGTTACATCAGCCGGAGCCAGAGAATTCCCCTGGGGGCTTTGACCCAATATAATTGACTCTTCCTGGCAGGAATCCATATAGGATATCTTTCCTATTTTAAAATTCTGGGATTTAAGGTAAAGCTCTGCTTCATAAAGATACTTCCCCACCAGATAAGGTATAAGCACTTTTGTCGGTCCCAGGGAGACCCCAATTTTTACCTTTCCTGTTCCTTTAATTTTATACCCCCCCTTTGGTTCCTGAGTAAGCACAAATCCCTGAGGGACCTTTTCAGAATATCCTGAAAGGGATATATCTAAAATATACTCAAGGTTTTTTTCCTTTAAAATTTTCTCTGCCTCCTCCAGGGACTTTCCCTTTATATCAGGTACAGCGACTTCCCCTGATTTTATGCTATACAAAAAAGAAATCCCTAATGCCAGAAAGAATATAAAAATCAAAAAGGAAACTTTTAGTATTGTTTTTATCATAATTATAAAATAATAACATTAAAATACTATATTTTCAAGAAATTTTATTAGATCATACAAATAAAATGCCTGAGGCAGACCAAAATCCTTCATTTTACCCCAAATGCAAAATACAAGAAGACAACTTGTGCTCTTATGCTCTTCTAAGCTCCCTGCCAGTATGAATTTACACTAAGGTTTATTTTTATTTTTACTTTTTTTGTGGTAATATTAAAGTATGGTATTCATAAATGAAGCAATAAAAGAAATTACCTTGAAACTGGTTTACTATGGGCCAGGTCTTTCAGGCAAAACCACAAATCTTGAAAAAATCTATGAAAATCCAAAGCTGGGCGGGAAGGGAAAAATGATAACTATGGCAACGGAAACAGACAGGACCATATTTTTTGACTTCCTGCCTATGGAACTCACTACATCCAGTGGATACAAAATAAGGGTTCAGATTTATACTGTGCCTGGACAGGTATTTTACGATGCCACCAGGCGGCTTGTCCTTAAAGGTTCCGATGGGGTTGTCTTTGTGGTGGATTCCCAAAAGGCACTGAAAGAAGCCAACATTGATTCTTTTAAAAATCTTTTTGATAACTTAATTATAAATAAAATAGACCCGGAAAAGATACCCATCATACTCCAATATAACAAAAGGGACCTTCAGGATATTATGGAAATAGAAGAATTGCAAAAAATTTTTAATCCTGATTTAAAATACCCCTATTTTGAAGCATCTGCCATAAAAGGAGATGGGGTTTTAAAAACCCTTCAAAAGGCAGTCCAGCTTATGATAGAAAATTTAAACAGAAGGGTAGACATAGGACTTGAAGAGAAAAAGGAAGAGAAAAAGCTGGAAGAAAAAGCAGAAGATAAGGCAGAAGATTTCCTGACCCTTCTGAAAATGCTTTATAATTCAAATAAAAATA
>JBBFMJ010000064.1:0-8403 GCA_037478515.1 Thermoanaerobaculia bacterium | reverse complement strand
ATATGGGTATGTTCTGGGAATCCTTAGGATGGAAAAATAAAGCTATTAAGTACTATGTAAAGGCATTGTCCATAAATCAGGAAATCTTAAAACCTTCCTATAATCCTCCTATAATTTACAATAAGATTCTTCCACAGGTCTTTGCAGAATATTATAAAAAATATAAAACAGCTTCCCTTCAAAGTTATACAAAACAGAAACTTCCAGAGATAAAAAAGGAAGAAAAGACCCCAGAGCAAAAGCCTGAGCCAGGTACAAAAGTTGAACAAAAACAGGTAGAGGAGCCAAAGAAGGACCAAGAACCTCCACAAACTCCAAAGATAGAAAAAAGGGAAATCAAAAAAAGAGTTATACCCCCAAACCCTGAAAACCCTCCAACGGAAGAGGAGCAAATAAAAAAAGAAGAAAAATAGGGGCCGTAGCTCATTTGGGAGAGCGCAAGGTTCGCATTCTTGAGGCAGGGGGTTCGACTCCCCTCGGCTCCATTTAATTCAAAAATATTTTAATTTAATATAACTTAATTTTATATGGTATAATTAAAGCAGGAGGGATTATGTTTAGATTTATTTTATTAACTATTTTTATCTCTCAATTTCTCTATCCTGCAGATCAATTTAAAAAATTGAGCCTGGAAGAAAGAGCAAAATACAAAATGAAAATAGAAGAGGTCTACCAAAGGATAAGGACAGAGGGGAAAAACTCTTCCTTGCCAGATTTAAATTTCTTCAAACAAGAGGCAGAAAAGGATTTGAAATATTCTAATGCCCTAAAAATCTATTTTAATTTTGAAATTAAACAGGAAAATCTTCAAGCAGAACTGGAAAGAATGGCAAAAAATTCAAAACAACCCGAGGTCTTAAGAAAGATTTTTGAAGCTTTAAACAATGACCCGGAACTCATAGCAGAGGTCTTTGTAAGGAGCATACTTTCCAGGCGTCTTCTGGAAAATTATTATTATAACGACTACAGAATGCATAAAGAGTGGAAAGAAAATATTCTTAAAGAAATAGAAAATGTTAAAATAGCTCTGGATTTGAAATATCTTTCAGGAAACTATTCGGAAAGAATAATATGGAGAGAAAATAAAAAATGGGCACACCCTTCAATTTCCACAGTCAACTTAAACAATCAAGAATTTGAGGATTTTCTTGGGAAATTGGAAAAAAAATTTTTAAAACCATCTTATTATCAAAAGGATAGAAGGGATATTTTAGAGCCAGGTGCAGTTTCCAGAATAATAGAAGACAGGGAAGGAATAACTGTTATTGGCGTGCTGGATAGAGGTAAGGATTATATAAAAATTGGTGTAATCCACTGGCAGAAAAAAAAGTTTCATAAATGGTGGAAGGAGGTTCAAAATTCAATACCTTCCAGCATGGAGTTAAAAAGCGCCAGTTTTCAAATGCCTAACCTCAGAACAGATGGCTGCAGAGATGACAGCTGGTATGCCCTTCCAGGTCCTCCCGATGGCAGATATGGATTTGCAAGTGCCAATCTTAATGGAAAATTTGTTGTTTGGGGTGGCAGAAATGGTGAGGAGGTGCTTTTGAATACGGGCATGATTTACGATGCTTCTTCCGATTCCTGGACTGAGATTTCCTCAGAAAATGCTCCCACTCCAAGGGAAAGCTTTGCTTATGAAAGCTATTTAAATATTTTATATATTTTTGGTGGAAAAGATGCTCAAAATAACTATCTAAATACAGGGGCTTACTATAATGCTACCACAGATACCTGGACTGCTATGAACCAAACTGGTGATGTACCTACACCCAGATGTGGGGCAACAGCTTTTTATAATGTTCAAGCATTATATGTATTTGGAGGTGAAAATGAAAGTGGAACAAAATTGGGTGATGTATATTTTTATTTAAACAACCGATGGTATCAATCTACACTAAGCAATCCTCCCAGTCCCAGGTCTGATGCAAAAGCTGTTTCCTTTGGTTATTATTCTGTAATTTTTGGTGGAAAAGGACCTGGAAATGTACCCCTGGGAGATGGAAAATACCTGGAATATGGAATTGGCTGGAGAAATTTTACAAATCCACCCCCAGCAGGAAATGCAAGGTACGAGCACACTATGGTAGCATATAACAACAAAGTACTTATTTGGGGAGGAATAGGTTCAAGTGGATTTTTAAACACCGGGATATATTATGATTTTAATACTGGCAACTGGACCACAATGAGCTCCTCGGGCCTGGCTCCAAGGTATGGTCACACTGCTGTTGCAAGTGGTGGCTATATGTATATATTTGGTGGGACAAATGATCAGCAATATTTTGGAGATGGAGCAAAATATGATATATCAAATAATACTTGGAGTTCAATGAATTTTCAGCTGGAGGAAAGAGCTTTCCATGGAGCAGTTTCAACATATTCTTATATGGTAATCTGGGGAGGGAAAAATATGAAAGATGTCCTTGGCTCTGGTGCAAAATTTGATTTTTCTAATCAGACCTGGACCCCCACTTATGATGGAGGTGCTCCTACCCCAAGATCTCTTTCTTCATATGTTTCCACAGGAACTGAAGTTTTTGTTTTTTCAGGAGAATATTTTGGCGAAATTTTAAATAACGGAAAAAAATATATCCCAGCTACAGATACCTGGGAATCCATAGCTGAACTGGAAGGCCTTACTCCAAGAATTACAAATGCCTTTCATTACTGGACAACGGGAAATAAACTTATTTTTTGGGGTGGCTACGATGAAAACTATAGCTATTTAAATGATGGTGCTTTATATGATATTTCATACGATACCTGGGAAATTATGGGAAGCACAGATCCAGATATTCCTTCCCCAAGAGCTGAATTTGCAACTGCCTGGGACCCGGTAAACGAAAAAATGTATGTGTGGGGTGGATACATAAACGAGGATCCCTATTATGCCAATGATGGTGCCATTTATGATCCAGGACTGGATTCCTGGGAGCCCATTCCCACAACAGGTGCGCCCTCAGCAAGGGCATATGCTTCCGGGGTCTGGACTGGGTCAAAGTTTATTGTCTGGGGAGGGGAAGAGGGCTCATCAGGTGGAACAGTTAACACTGGAGGAATTTATGAACCCGGTACTGGATGGAGTGAGACAAACACTACAGATGTGGATCTGCCAGGAGCCAGGGCACTGCATGCTGTTGCTTATGATAGTGATGTGGGTATGATAATATGGGGAGGGACATACTGGGATTATGCGACATGGTGGGATTATAATGATGGAGCTATTTACAACCCCAGTAACGATAATTGGACATCCCTTCCAGCAGCAAATCTTGATGAAAGATCTATGCTGGCTTTTGCTTCCAATGGCAGGGATTTTTTTGTATGGGGCGGATATGGGGCAGACTATTACAAGGATGGTGCCAGGTATTATATTGAAGGAAACAATTTTTCTCCCACATCCCTGGAAAATGCACCTGAGAAAAGAAGTCATTTGAGTTCCCTGTGGACTGGAAAATATTTCTTTATCTGGGGTGGTGGTGGTTACAGATATCCAGAATCCGGTGCTCTTTATTGCTCCTGCCTCACTTCACCTCCACAGTCATCAAATCCATCTCCTCCAAATGGTGGACGCACCTGTTCTGGAAGAACCACCTATTTTACCTGTGAAAATGCTGAGGCAAACAATTTTGACATTTATATTGATAACAATTTAGAATGCTCTGATTCAAGCACCTGCAGTTGCTCAAAACAATTGGAAAATGGTTCCCATACCTGGTATGCTGTTTCAGAAAACCACTGTGGAGAAGCCTCTGGAACTCTCCCGGTCTGGACTTTTGATGTAATTTCCCCCCCACAGCAGGCATCAAATCCAAACCCGCCCCATTTAGGGGTAATTTGTCAGACTGATGAAATAACCTTTCAATGGACAGCGGATAGCGGTTCTGAAAAATTTGATGTTTATCTAAATGGGCTTTTGAAATGTTCCGATATAACTCAACCCAGTTGCTATGTGGGCATTTTTTCTTCAGCTGTTATGCAGTGGTATGTGGTTTCAAAGAATGCCTGTGAAACAGTGGGACCTACCTGGACTTTGTATCAAGACCAGCAAAAACCTTTAAATTTTTCCCTTTCAAGTCCTGCCAATGGTTCTTCAGTATGCCCAGACCAAGATTTATATTGGAACTATTCCACTTATGCAAGGTGGTATGATGTTTACCTTGATGGTGATAAAAAATGTTCGGATATAACAGATAATACCTGTGAGCCTGGAACAATTTCCTCGGGGAGCCATTCCTGGTATGTATTGGCAAAGAACGGATGTGGAAATACCTCCAGCTCTACCTGGACTTTCAGCATAAAAGAAGCCCCTGGTGATGCGTCCAACCCAAATCCCTATAATGGGCAGGAAATTTGTGGCTTATCTCCAACTTTAACTTTTGACCCTGCCCCCAATGCCACCCTTTACGATGTCTATGTGGATAATGAATTAAAATGTGCAGATATAACATCCCCTTCCTGTTCTCCTGGAAGTTTATCTGTAGGTGAACATACCTGGTATGTGGTGGCAAAAAACGGCTGTGCTGGGCAGGAAAATCAAAGTGATACCTGGATCTTTTATATTGACGAATCTTCCCCTGGCGAAGCCACAAATATTTTCCCTCCTGATGGCTCTTATGTCTGTCCAAATCCAACCCTTGACTGGGACCCTGCTCCAAATGCAAGAAAGTATGATATATATATAGATGATAACCTCTATCCTTCCTGTACAAATATTCCCCGTACTTACTGTAATACAAATATAACATCAGGAACCCATACCTGGAAAATAGTTTCCAAAAACAACTGTGGCAATACACCTACGCCAGCTTCTGGAACTTTTTCTTTTTCAATTCTTTCTGTTCCTTCCCAGCCAACGGTTCAGGATAAGGATATCTGTGCCTTGTCTGGTGTTGAAATTACCTGGGGTTCTGTCCCTGGTGCAACTGGCTATGATTTAATGGTGGATGGAACCACAATTATCCAAAATGTAATCTCTCCTTATACTTATGAGCCAGGAAATTCAAGTTCTCACACTTATCAAATTAGAGCAAAAAATACATATTGTACAACTTCCTGGTCCACTTCTTCATCAGGTATAGATGATAATCAGACCCCTTCAACCCCTTCCATCACTTCAATTCAAGATGTGGATGCCTGTGCTCAAAGTGGTATTAAAATTTATTATGATGCTGGCTCCCCTGCTACAAGACATGATTTATACAGAAATGGAGTAAAGGTTGTGGAGGGTTATACATCTGGTGCAACTTATAATCCGGGAAGTACTTCAAATTATACTTATTATATTAAAGCAATAAATGGAACTTGCACAAAGGATTCCTCCACGCAGGACTTTGCTGATGCAAATAATACTCCAACTCCAACAATTTCTGGAGCAAATCAGAATACCTGCCCTGATGAATTTGTACTCCTTTCAACTCAAAGTGGTATGACTGACTATCAGTGGTATAGAAACGGGCAAATCATATCTGGTGCAAATTCCTACCAACATAGCGCAACCCTTTCAGGAGCTTATACTGTTTATTACAAAAATTCCTATGGATGCGGAAACACTTCCTCAGGGCATTCAGTTACAATAAATCCCTGCTATGGACCAGAACCAGTGGCAGATGGAAAACTCTATGGAACAGGTGCAAAATTCCAGAAAGCATCGGATTTTGATACTACAGGAAATATTGAGGTGACCTTTGACAGCACAACCTGTTCCAGCGACCACATCTCCATTTTGTATGGAAATTTGACTGGTGAAAACAATTTTGATGGATACGATGGATGCGCCCTTGCCAATGGTGGAAGTTCTGGCTCCACAACCTTCAACAGCACTGGACAGGATAATGTATGGTATAACATAATATGGGTTTCAAATACCGGCAGGGCAGGCCATCCTGGCTATTATTACCAAAATGGAGAGGATTTACAAAGAAATTGGTCTGCCCTGGGCTTTTGCTCAATCACATCTGAAATGCAAAATGATCCATCCTGCAATGGGGTACCTGGACCTTAAAAAGAAAGGATATAGTTTTAAGAAATTTTGAAAATCTTAAATCTACCATTTGGATTGTCTGTACATTATTTTTATTTTGCTGTACCAAAGATACTATATTACTGAAGAAAAATTCTGAAAATATTCTTGAAGAAGACAAAGATGGAAATTTTGTATTATTTGTAAGCAATCAAAGTTTTGAGATAAATCCAGTGGATATAAAAATTTCTATAGATGAAAAACTGGCTGTTTATGGAATATTTGATGTAAAGGAAAAAAGGGTTCCACAGCATAATTGGAAAAGATTTGTCTTTAAATTAGAATATGGAAAGCATAAATTAAAGGCAGAGTCCAAAAAAGGGGAAGCATCTCTGGAAAAAGAGTTTGAAATAAAAGGAAAGGCATTTGCAGTTTTGGGCTACTGGGATTATCCTAAGGTAAAGGGTGGTTCTGGTCCCACTCCAAAAAGTTTTACTTTTCTTATACAAGATAAACCCATTGCCTTTGAATAAAATTTTAAGGTTCAAGGACTATTTTTAAAACATTCCCACCTCTTGCAAGTATTTCAAATGCCTTTTCTGCCTCTTCCAGTTTAAATTTATGCGTTATTAAATTTTCAAAGGGGTAAAATTTAGATAAAATAATTCTGAGGGAATCCCTTGTATCATAAGGGTCGCAGGAATAAGAACAGGTTATTGTCTGATCTTTAAAATATAAATCCTTTGGGGAAACTGGAATTTTAAGTTCTGGCTCGGAAGGGGTGTATAAAATTAAAGTTCCCCCTTCACCCAAAATTTCAAGTCCAAACTGAATTGCTTCCCTTGAATGGGGACCCACTAAAACAATATCAGGCAGCCCTCCAAAAAATTCCTTAATCTTTTCTTTTATATTTTTATCTGAAACAAATGCCTCACATATATTTAAATTTTTTGCCAGATTTACCCTTATAGGATCCAGATCAAGCCCCAAAATTTTATTTACTCCGTATGATTTAAAGGCAAGGCAGTTTAAAAGCCCATTCAGGCCCAGTCCAATTTGTAAAAACTTTTTACTTGGATTTGCCTTTCCTTTCTTTGCAGCCCTTAAAGAGCAAGCAAATGGCTCAATAAAAATTGCCTCTTCATTCTTTAAATTTTTTGGAATTTTTAAAGTATCATTCAATAAAGAATATTTTCCAATTCTGGTATATTCAGACATTGCCCCTGGATAGAGGGAATTTTTTTCCCACTCCTTACAAAGGGTATAGTTTTTTTTAAGACAGTTTTCACAAAAACCACAGGGAGCGTGGTGATGATAAAAGACCCTATCTCCAACCTTGAGATTTTTAAATTTCTTATCAATTTCTACAATTTCTCCCACAACTTCATGTCCTAAGACAGCAGGAACTTTTTTCTTTACATACCATTTCAATATATCTGTGGTACAGACCCCGAAAAGTAAAAGTCGGGCAATGGCTGTCTGGGGCAGAAGCTCTGGCACATCCCGATCTTCTATTTCAAACTTCAAATAATCAACTGCTTTCAAAACTTTCATTTTATTTTTTATTTTAACACATTTTGCTTTACTTAATTATGTTATAATCTTTCAAATGCTTGATTTTATTCAGGATGTTTTCAGAACTCTTTATAATGTGGAAGCAGTTATTGCTTGGGGTGGGCTTTTTGTTGTTTGTGCATTTATTTATATGGAAACAGGGCTTTTCTTTGGTTTTTTCCTTCCTGGTGATTCCCTTCTGGTCACAGCAGGAATCTTCGCATCTCAGGGGAAGCTAAATTTAGCTCTTCTTTTAATTCTGGGAACAATCTGTGCTTTTGCAGGGGACCAAACTGGATACTGGATTGGAAAAAAGGCAGGGCAGGCACTTTACAGGAGAGAGGACTCCCTTTTTTTTAAAAAAAGGCATCTAATGAAAGCCCACGATTTTTACGAAAAATATGGTCCAATTACAATTGTGCTTGCAAGATTTGTGCCAGTTGTGAGGACCTTTGCTCCTGCTGTGGCTGGGGCTGCAGAAATGAACTATAAGAAATTTGTCTTTTATAACTTCTTTGGTGGCCTTTTGTGGATATTTTCAATGTCTTTTGTGGGCTTTTTTTTAGGAAAGATTATCCCCAATGTATCAACCCATATTCATTTGATAATTGCCATTGTAATTTTTATATCCCTTCTCCCTGCAATTATTGAATTTTTAAAGGAAAAATATTTCTCAAAAAGGTAATATTTCATAAAATCAAGGAAATTTTTATTTTTTTCATCCAATATAAGGATTGATAAACCAAAAATAAAATTATTCCTTGACTTTTTTCAGGTTTTCTGGTAAAAATTTTGCTTATGGATTATAAAAATACTTTAAATTTACCCCAGACCAAGTTCCCAATGAAAGGTGATTTGCCTAAAAGGGAGCCCCTTTTTCTTTC
>JBBFMJ010000063.1:0-8467 GCA_037478515.1 Thermoanaerobaculia bacterium | reverse complement strand
TTTTTTTTTTATTTTTTCCACTTCTGGTTTTTTCTTTAAATTCAAACCAGCCCTTGGGTTTTCTGGAAAACTCAGATTCAAAAGTTCAGTATTATGAGATACTGGAAAAACCCCCTTCCCAGATAGAGGAAATAAAGGGAGCACCCCTTCAGGTGGGTATTCCAGTTAATTTAAATCTTTCTCTTGAAAAGATTGGAAATTTTAATTTTACCAAGGAAGGAAAAAATTTCTGGCAGATGGGTTTTTATGCACCAAATTTTTTATGGATTTCCTTTGAATTTGAAACTTTTAAAATACCCAAAAGTGCCAGATTTTTTATCTTCAAAGATAAAAATTTATACTTTGAAATACCCCTTGGAGAAGATGATTTTTTGGTTATCCCTCCATTTCCTTCAAATAGATGTGTGCTGGAAATTGATTTTCAGGGAACCCTTGAGCCCTTTGAGATGAAACTTTCAACAGTGGTGCTGGGATTTAAGGATTTTTTGGGCAGATCCTCTTCTGGACCCTGTCAGGTGGATGTAAACTGTCCTGAAGGGGCTGACTGGCAGAATGAAAAGAGGTCTGTGGCAATTGTTTATTTCAGTGGATATGTATGCACCGGTGCTCTAATAAATAATGCAAGAAAGGACTGCAAAAATTATTTTTTAACAGCCCACCATTGTATTGGAAACCAGTCCCTGGCTGAAAAGACTATATTTTACTGGGACTATGAATGGACAGAATGTGGTGGAGGGGACCTTAATTATTCCAATTATTCCAAAGGCGCCGATTTAAGGGCAACCAATCAGGCATCAGATTTTTCCCTTCTGGAACTGAAGGATAAGCCCCCTTATAAATTTAGATTGTACTATTCTGGCTGGACAATAGATCCAACCCCAGCTCAGGGAGCGGTGGTTATACATCATCCTTCAGGGGACGCAAAAAAGATAAGCTTCGAACAGCATACTCTTTTAAAATCAGGGGATTTCTGGAAAAATCCCCATTATGAAATCGGGACCACGGAACCAGGTTCCTCTGGTTCTCCCCTTTATAATATGGACCATAAAATTCTGGGTCAACTTTATGGTGGTGTCTCTGCCTGTGGAAATCCAAAAAATCAGATGTGGGACATTTATGGTGCTTTCTATGTCTCTTGGGATAAGGGAAAGAACTCTGCCACCCGCCTCAAGGACTGGCTGGACCCCGACAACACTGGCTTGATAGAAGTGGATGGAATGGATAGCAGGGTTTGTTATACGGGACACCCCAGACCCTTTTGATAAAAATTTGAAATTATGCTAAATTAATAAAAAAAATTTAAGGAGGTTATTATGGAATGGAAGTTATCAGTGGAACCAAAAGATGGCAAAAAAATTGAAGGCAGTGGTGGCAAATTTCAAGTTCCTGACAATCCCATAATTCCTTTTATAAGAGGGGATGGAACAGGTCCAGATATTTGGAGGGCAACGGAAAAGGTTTTAAATGCAGCAGTGGAAAAGGCATATAAGGGAAAAAGAAAAATACACTGGATGGAAATCTGGGCAGGGGAACTGGCTTTTAATAAATTTAATGAATGGCTTCCAGAGGAGACATTGAAAGCCATTGCTTATTATAAAATTGCCATAAAAGGACCCCTTACCACCCCCATTGGTGGTGGAATTCGTTCCCTCAATGTCACTTTGAGACAGGTTTTAGACCTCTATGCCTGTGTAAGGCCTGTAAAATGGTATAAAGGTGTTCCTTCTCCAGTAAAGAGACCTGAACTGGTGGATATGGTTATTTTCAGGGAAAATACAGAAGATGTTTATGCAGGAATTGAATGGAAGGCAGAAACCGAGGAAGCAAAAAAGGTTATTGAATTTATAAATAAGGAGATGGGGAAAAAGATAAGGTTGGAAAGTGGGATTGGAATAAAGCCCATAAGTGAATTTGCCACAAGGCGCCTTGTGAGGATGGCTATAAAATACGCTATTGCCCAGAAGAGGACCTCTGTTACCCTGGTTCATAAAGGCAATATTATGAAATTTACAGAGGGTGCTTTCAGGGAATGGGGATACAAAGAGGCAAAGGAAAATTTTTCAGATATAACCATAACAGAAGAAGAAGTGACCAACAATTTTGGAGGAAAGGTTCCAGAGGGAAAAATTCTTATTAAAGACAGGGTTGCCGATTCCATGTTCCAGCAGGTATTACTCAGGCCTGATGAATACAGTGTTATTTGTACTCCAAATTTAAATGGGGATTACCTCTCCGATGCTTTAGCTGCACAGGTTGGAGGGCTTGGAATGGCACCAGGGGCAAATATTGGTGATGAGGCAGCCCTCTTTGAGGCAACCCATGGAACTGCTCCAAAATATGCAAATCAGGACAAGGTAAACCCTGGCTCTTTAATTTTATCAGGTGTTATGATGCTGGAATTTATGGGATGGAATGAGGCAAGGGATCTGGTTGAAAAGGGGCTTGCTGGGGCAATTTCCCAGAAGAGAGTAACCTATGACCTGGCAAGGCAGATGGAGGGAGCCACAGAACTTAAAACCTCCCAGTTTGCCGATGCCATAATTGAAAATATGGAATAAATTAAAGGAGGTATATATGAGAAAGAAGATTACTGTTATTGGTGCAGGGCATGTGGGAGAGGTATGTGCTCAGCGTATTGCTGAGATGGAACTGGGGGATGTGGTACTTTTAGACATCATTGAAGGTATGCCCCAGGGAAAAGGTCTGGATATCTATCAATCAGGACCTGTGGTGGGTTTTGATTCCAAGGTAAAAGGGACAAATTCCTATGAAGATACTGCAAATTCAGACATTATTGTAATTACAGCAGGGCTTCCCAGGAAGCCGGGTATGTCCAGAGATGATTTGCTTAAAGCCAATGAGGAGATTGTCTCTCAATGTGCCAGAGAATCAGGAAAGTTTTCCAAAGATGGAATAATGATTATTGTATCCAACCCGCTGGATGCGATGTGTGAGGTTGCCAGAAGGGTGACGGGTTTTCCCAAGGAAAGGGTCTTTGGAATGGCTGGAATACTGGATACTGCCAGGATGAGGACTTTCCTTTCAATGGAACTTAACATTTCTGTGGAATCCATCACTGCCCTGGTTTTGGGTGGACATGGTGACACTATGGTCCCCCTGGTGAGATACTGCACCGTTCAGGGAATTCCCATTTCAGAGTTTTTGCCTAAAGATAAAATTGAAGCCATTGTGGAAAGGACCAGAAAAGGTGGTGGAGAAATTGTAGCACTCCTTAAAACTGGCTCTGCCTATTATGCACCTTCTGCTGCTGTTGCTGAAATGGTGGAAGCAATTGTAAAAGATAAAAAGAAACTTTTGCCCTGTGCTGTTTATGTGGAAGGTGAGTATGGTTTTAAAGGTATCTATTTAGGTCTTCCTGCAATAATTGGAGCCAAAGGCGTAGAAAAGATAGTGGAATTGAAACTCAACAAAGAAGAAAAGGAAGCCCTGAAAAAATCAGCTGATGCTGTAAAAGAACTGATTGATCTTTTAAAGGTTTAAAGATTTTTTAAGAATTTTTAAAAAGGCAGGCCTTTTTCAGGCCTGCCTTAAAATTTTTTTAATCCCCATATTTTTCTGTTAAAATATTTTTCCATTATTTTCAGGGAGGTTAAATGAAAGGATTTTTTTCTATAATTTTAATGTTTCCTCTTTTTTTGTATTCAGAGTATTTAAGGTATCCAGCCCCTTCTCCTGATGGAAAAATGATTTCTTTTTCTGCAAGAGGTGATATCTGGGTTGTCCCAAAAGAAGGAGGGCAAGCCCATCCCATTACAACCCATCCTGCTTATGATTTTATGCCCCTCTGGTCTTCTGATGGAAAAAAAATTGCTTTTACTTCAGACAGGTATGGAAATGATGATGTTTTTTTAATGGACCTGGAAAAAAATGAATTAAAACAGATAACTTTCCTTTCCTTAGATGAACTTTTATGCGATATTTCCCCTGATGGGAAAAGGGTGCTCTTTTCCAGGGCTTCCACCTTTGGTTTTCACTGGCAGCCAACCCTTTATGAAGTGGAGATAGATGGCTCAACGCCAAGGGAAATTTTTTATGATTTTGGAGCTTATGGAAGTTATAGCCCTAAAGGGAACTTTGTGGGCTATGTACCTGGAATAAGTAATTATTACAATAAGGGTTATACTGGCTCTGCAAATATGGATATCTATTTGTATGATTTAAAGGAAAAAATCCATAAAAGGATTACCTTTCATAATGGGGATGATGTCCATACTCTCTGGCTTCCAGATGAAAGCGGTTTCTATTATATTTCGGACAGTGAAAAGGTTTCAAATTTATGGTTTTATGATATGAAAACTGAAAAGCATTCCCAGAAGACCTTCTTTAAAGATGGAGATATAACCTTTCCCAAGATATCCAGAAATGGGGAAATAATTGCCTTTGAGTATAAGGGAGGAATATGGATTTATGAATGTAAAATTGAAAAAACCTATCCTCTGGAAGTTTCCCTCTATCCAGAGGAAAAAGAAAACCCCTTTGAGTTTGAAACTTTGACTTCCATGATAAAAAGTTATTCTGTAAATGAAGAAAACACCGAGTTTGTATTTTCCCATTCAGGGGATCTTTTTGTTTTAAGAAATGTTAAAGAGGCAAAGACAAAAGCCCTTTCCGAGGATTTTTATATTGAAGAGAATCCCATCTATTCAAAGGATGGGAAAGCAGTTTATTTTGTCTCAAACAAAAATGGGAATAAGGATATTTACAAACTGGAATCCTCAGAGCCAAAGGAAACCCGCCTGGGCTATTCTTTAAATTATAAAATTACCCAGATAACAGATTCGCAAGAAGATGAAAACTATCCTCTCCTTTCCCCTGATGGGAAAAAAATTTTATATCTGGAGGGGAATGGAAAACTGATCCTTATGGATCTGGAAAAAAAGGAAAAGAAAAAAATCTGGGAAAACTGGAATATAAAAACCTTTTCTTTTTCTCCTGATGGAGAATGGATTTCCCTTTCTTCTGAAGATAATGATTACAATGAAGATATTTTTATAATTGGTGTTGAAGGAGGGGAGCCAGTAAATATTACAAGACACCCTGCCTATGATACGGAGCCAGAATGGTCTTCTGATGGAAAATACATTGCCTTCAGGTCAAACAGAGAAAATTATGAATATGATATTTTTTATATATGGCTTACAAAGGAAGATGAAATAAAAAGTGATTGGGAAAGGGAAGAGGAGAAAAAGGAGGAAAAGGTAAAGATTAAGATTGATTTTGAAAATATTTCTTTAAGGGTACATAAACTCATAGAACTTCCTGGGGATGAGGAGGAGTTTGTAATTTCCAGGGATTCAAAACAGCTTGTCTTTTCTTCTTTAAATGATGGGAAAAAGGATCTTTATATTGTGGATAGAAATGGAAAAAATTTAAAGAAGTTAACAGAAGGGGGAACAGAACCAAAACAGATAACCATTTCTCTAAAAGAGGACTGGATATATTTTCTGGACAAAGAAGGAAAGTTAAATAAAATCAAAAAGGATGGGAGTGGAAAAGAAATTATAAATTTTCAGGGGAAGAGGAAACTGGACAGGAAAAAGGAAAGGGAGCAGGTTTTCTGGGAGGCCTGGAATATTTTAAATTACAATTTTTATGATGAAAAATTCCACGAGAATGACTGGAAAGTACTTTACAATTTGTATTTTCCCCTTTGCACAGGGGCTTCCCATAAAAGGGATTTTTATGATTGTATAAAAAATCTTTTAGGGGAACTGAATGCTTCCCATTTAGGAATCTATCCTGCTGAAAGGAAGTCAAAGGTGGAAAGTGGATTTTTAGGTATTCAATTTGATATGGATTTAAAAGAAGGTGGACTGAGGGTTTTAAAGGTTCTTGAAGGTTCACCAGCACAGGATCCTTTAAATGAGATTAGGAAAGGAGATGTAATTTTAAAAATTGATAGGGAAAAGATTGAAAAAAATACCAATGTAGAAAAAATATTAATGGATAAAGCAGATAAGAAAATTTCTCTTGAGGTAAAAAGGGGAAAGGAAGTTTTAACTTTAGGAATTACCCCTGTGAATTCATCCAAAAACAAAAGCCTTCTCTATGATGATTATGTAAAAGAAATGAGGGATTATGTGGGAAGGATTTCAGATGGGAATTTTTGTTATGTTCATATAAAGTCAATGGATATTCAAAGTTATGAAAGGTTCCAGAGGGAATTATTTTCTGAGTGTTATGAAAAGAAAGGACTAATAGTGGATGTAAGAAACAATGGAGGCGGATGGACAACGGATTTGCTCCTCAAACTCCTTGCCCAGAAGCCCCATGCCATTACCGTACCCAGAGGAGGGGGTCCTGGATATCCCGATTTTGAAAGAAAGAGGGTCTTTACCTGGAAAAAACCTTTTGTGGTTCTTTGCAATCAGGATAGTTTTTCCAATGCAGAGATTTTTTCCCACGCCATAAAGACATTAAAACTTGCTCCCCTTGTGGGAGTGGAAACCAATGGAAGTGTAATTTCTACCGATGAGACAGTTCTCGTAGATGGTTCTATTTTCAGGGTCCCTTCAAGGGGCTGGTATACCATTGATGAAGAGATAAATATGGAAGAAAGGGGTGCCATACCTGATTTTATAGTTGAAAATCCCAGGGAAATATGGGGAAAAGAAAAGAGGGACCTTCAGGTGGAAAAGGCAGTGGAAATCCTCAAAGATAAAATAAAGTTTTGACCCTTTAAGTATTTTAATGGTATTTTTATATGGGCTGGTTTTGAGCCAGCCCTTTTTAGTTAATTAAAATATTTTATCCAAAAGGAAAAGGGATAAAAAGGAAAGCAGGAAAAGGGCAATTATGTCCAGAATTATCCCAATTTTAAGCATTGTGGAGACCTTTAAATGGCCTGAAGAAAAGACAATGGCATTGGGAGGAGTTGCAACAGGAAGCATAAAAGCAAGGGAAGCAGAAATGGTGGCAGGCAAAAGAAAGGTAATGGGTTGAGTATTTTGAGGGATAACTGAAAATATTATAGGAAGCATAGTGGCAGTTATGGCTGTGTTGGAGGTAAATTCTGTAAGTATGACCATAAGAAAACATATAAAAAATAGAAAAACTGGAAAAGGGAGAACCTTGAAATGCTTGAAAAGCTCTGCAATGGAAGAAGAAAGCCCGCTTTTTATGAAAGTATCAGCAAGGGAAAGCCCCCCTCCAAAGAGGAGCAAAATCCCCCAGGGGACCCTTTTTTCCACTTCATTCCATTCCAGCAGGGGTTTTTTATCAATTTTTATAAAAAAAAGGGAAGTGGCAAAAAGGATTGCCACAAAGGAGTCGTGAAAAAAAGAAGAATGGGGAAAAATTTCAGACCAACCTGGAATTTTAAAGGAGCCAAAAGAAATGGGTGCTCTGAAGATCCATAAAAGACAGGCAAAAAGAAAAGAAAATAGTACAGCTTTTTCTTCTTTTGATGTCTTTCCAAGTTTTTCTTTTTCTTGGCTTAGGTATACTTTAAGTTCTTCAAAATTTCCTTTGAGTTTTGAAAAACCTCCTGAATAAATTATTAAAAGAAGCCAGGCAAGGGGAAGAAGTATGAGCACAAAGGGAAAGCCAAAGAGAAACCATTTGAGGAAAGTCATTGGATTTTCCTGAAACTGCCTTGAATAGAAAGAGGCAAGCAAAAGGTTTGGAGGTGACCCAATGAGGGTTCCCACTCCACCAATGGAAGAGGAATAGGCAATGGATAAAAGAAGTGCCCTGAAGTATTTTTCCAAAGGAAGGTTTGATTTTTCTTTAAGAAGATTTATTACACTTAAAGTGATGGGAAGCATCATCATTGTTGTGGCTGTATTTGAAATCCACATAGAAAGAAAGGAAGTGGAAACCATAAATCCTAAAAGAGTAAGGGCTAAACTTCCCTTAAAAAAAAGCAAAATTTTAAGGGCAATCCTTAAATGAAGATTCCACTTTTCCACAGCAGTGGCAAGTATAAAACCCCCCAGAAAAAGAAAAATTACAGGATCAATATATGCCTTTGCCACCTCCTCTGAACTTTCCACAGAAAAAAGGGGAAATAAAATTATGGGGAGCAAGCTGGTGACAGGTATTGGTATTGCTTCCGTTGCCCAGTAAATTGCCATAAGCAGAGCTACTCCAAGGGTTACTTTTTGAGCAAAGGGTAAATTCAGGGGTAAAAGTAAGATTGATAAAAAAATTAAAAACCCTGAAATTAAAATGGCATTGTTTTTCATGGGATTTCTTTTAAAAGTTTTTCCAACCTATCAATCCCTTCCCTCTGTTCCTTGCTGGTTCCTTTTAAAAGATACAGTATAAAGTCCAGTTCCCTTTTTATGGGGCTTCCACAATTTAGAAGGGTTTTTCCTAATTTCTCTTCAAAAATGTTTGGATTAAGTCCTGCCTTTTTTAGTTCCAGTAAATTCATCAAAAAATCATAATTTGGGTTTTTGGGGCTATCTTTCAAGCCCGCTTGATAAAGATAAACTTCCACATA
>JBBFMJ010000062.1:0-8501 GCA_037478515.1 Thermoanaerobaculia bacterium | reverse complement strand
AAATTTTATAATCATTTTTTGAAGGAGGTTTTATGAAAATCAGGTTTATCTTTTTATTTTTTCTTTTTTCAATTCAATTATTATTCTGTATTCCAGCAAGGGCAGAAAGTGGATATCTTTAGGCTTGGGGGGAAAATACTTTTGGACAGTTAGGAAATGGAGAATGGGGATTCAGTGCTTACCCTCTCCAAATTAATAACCTGTATGGCGTAGTTGGAATTTCTTTCGGTGGCTATCATTCTCTTGCACTAAAAAGCGATGGAACTGTCTGGGCCTGGGGTAGTAATTTTTTTGGCCAGTTGGGAAATGGGACCTATACAAATTCAAATGTGCCAGTTCAGGTTCAAAATCTTACAGATATAAGAGCAGTTGAAGCTGGTTATTATCATTCTCTTGCCTTAAAAAATGATGGAACTGTTTGAGCCTGGGGTAGTAATTATTATGGAGAATTGGGAAATGGGGCAAGTGGACTTTCAAATATACCGGTTCAGGTTCAAAATCTGACAAATGTTATAGCAATTGCTGCAGGCGTATATTATTCTCTTGCCTTAAAAAGTGATGGGACACTCTGGGCTTGGGGGTCCAACAATTATGGTCAATTGGGAAATGGAACAAATATAAATTCATCGGTTCCCGTTAAAGTACAGAATCTTACAGATGTGGTAGCAGTTGCTTGTGGATGGGGTTATGTATTTGCTATAAAAAATAATGGAAGTATTTGGGCTTGGGGTAATAATTCTTATGGTCAGTTTGGAAATGGAACCTATGAAAGTTCAAATATTCCAGTTCAGGTTCAAAATTTAACAGATGTGAAAGCCCTTGCCTGTGGTTATTATCATTCCCTTGCCTTAAAAAATGATGGAACTGTCTGGGCCTGGGGTATAAATTATTCCGGTCAGCTGGGGAATGGGACCAGTTCAAATTCAAATGTTCCAGTTAAAGTCCAAAACTTAAGCAATGTAATTTCAATTTCTGCTGGTGGCTATCATTCTCTTGGTGTAAAAAATGATGGAACGGTTTTTGCCTGGGGCTATAACAGGTATGGTCAGCTGGGAAATGGCACAAATATAAATTCAAATATTCCAGTTGCTGTTCAAAATTTAACAGGAATAAGTGCAATTTCCTGCGGGGAATTTAATTCACTTTCCATGAAGAATGATGGAACTGTTTTTGCATGGGGAGACAACCTTTACGGGCAACTGGGAATTGGGAAATTTGCTTTTTTTAATGCTCCTGTTTCAGTTGAAAATTTGGCAGGGGTAGTTTCAGTTTTTGGTGGTATTTCTCATTCCTTAGCCATAAAGGATGATGGAACAGTTTGGGGTTGGGGTGACAATAGTGATGGACAACTGGGAAATGAAACAAATATAGATTCAAATGTTCCGGTTCAAGTTAAAAATCTTACAAATGCAATTTCAATTGCAGCAGGAAATGACCATTCCCTTGCTGCAAAAAATGATGGGACAGTATGGGCATGGGGTGGCAATGGATATGGCCAGCTGGGAAATGGAATAAATACAGATTCAGATATCCCTGTTCAGGTTAAAAATCTAACAGATGTAAAAGAGGTTGCTGGCGGCTATTATCACTCTCTTGCTTTAAAAAATAATGGAACAGTTTATGCCTGGGGTTATAATAATAATGGCCAGTTGGGAAATGGAACAAATATAGATTCTAATGTTCCTGTTCAGGTTCAAAATCTGAACAATGTAAAAGCAATTGCTTGTGGTTGGAACCATTCCCTTGCTTTAAAAAATGATGGGACGGTCTGGGCTTGGGGATACAATTATTTTGGTCAGCTGGGAAATGGAACAAATACAGATTCCAATGTTCCTGTTCAGGTTCAAAACCTGACAAATGTAATAGCAATTGCTGGTGGCTGGAATCATTCTCTTGCCTTAAAAAGTGATGGTTCTGTTTGGGCGTGGGGCGATAATTCCAATGGTGCGTTGGGAAATGGGACAAACACAAATACAAATGTTCCAGTTCAAGTTATAAATTTAAATAATGCAGTTTCAATTTCTGCTGGTGCAAATCATTCCCTTGCCCTGAAAAATGATGGCACAGTTTGGTCCTGGGGAGATAATACTTATGGTCAGCTGGGAAATGGGACGGATGCAAATTCAAATGTTCCTGTTAAAGTTCAAAACCTGGATGATGTAATTTCAATTTCTGCTGGTGGTTATCATTCTCTTGCAATTTCTAAATCCGGCCAATCTGGGTGTGTTATAAATTTAACATATCCAGATGGGGGAGAAGTATTATATAAAGGCCAAACTTATAACATAACTTGGACTAAAAATGATTTTTGTAATTCTGAGGTAAAGATAGAACTTTATAAAGGAGGTTCCTACAACAGCACAATTTCATCATCCACTTCAAATGATGGTTCCTACTCCTGGACAATTCCATCAAATCAGACAACTGGGTCAGATTATAAGATTAAAATAATTGACTTGGAAAATTCAAACTACTATGACTATTCTAATGATAATTTTACAATAACAGAAGGTGGGGGTGGTGGAAATTGCACAGGCACTCCAGTTTTTATAACCGCCTCAGCCCATTCTGAAGGAGCCAATCAAACAAAATGGAGAACTGATTTATCCATTTTCAATCCAAACAATTCAGAGGCATCAATTTCAATGAAATTTTTAACAGCGGGGCAGGACAATACAAATTCAGAATGTATCTTTGCTGGAAATATTTCAGGTCGCTCTTCAATCCAATTCAATGATATTGTGCTTTCTCTGTTTTCTAAAAATCCAGGAGTGGGGGGGATTGCAATATATTCTACTTTATCAGGCACAAATGTTATGAGCAGGACTTATAATCAAAGCCAGAGTGGAACCTATGGGCAGGCAATTCCAGGAAGGCAGGAAAGCTATGGAATAGCTACAGGCAAAACAGGTATCCTGATCCAGTTGCACCAGAACTCGGATTACAGGACAAATATTGGATTTTTAAATATTACCTCTTCGCAGGCAGAATTAAGAGTTAATTTGTATGATGAAAATGGAAATAATCTGGGAACGCTTAACTATTCATTAAAACCCTACGAACAGTTTCAGGAAAATCAGATATTTAAAAAGGTAACCTCTGATAATGTTAAAAATGGGAGGGTTGAAATAACAGTTTTATCTGGAAAAGTTTTGGCTTATGGTTCTGTGGTTGATAATCTATCAGGAGATCCCTCCTATATTGAGCCCTTTATAAAATAATTTTTTAAATTATTTTTAGTCAAAAAGCAGGTTTTTAGTTTTAAATTTAACTTTATATTTCTTGGAGATTAGGTTTGCAGTTATTCTTCCTGATTCGTAAATTGTGGGAAGACCTGAGCCAGGGTGGGTACCTCCTCCCACAAGCCATAGGTTTTCAAATTCTTCATACTGGTTATGGGGTCTGAAATAGAGCATCTGGGAAAGGTTATGTCCTAAATTAAAGGTTGCCCCTAAAAATACATTGAATTTATCTTCCCAGTCCTGCGGGGTTATAATTTTTTCTATAACAATGTGATTTTCTATATCTTTCAACTCTGTCCTCTCTGAAATTGTTTTTAAAATCAATTCTTTAAAGGGCTGCTTTTTTTCTTCCCAGTTTATCTTTGATTTATTATTTGGAACAGGGACAAGGATATAAATATTTGACATCCCCTCGGGTGCCAGGGTTTTATCGGATAGGGAAGCATTTCTAACATAAATAGAGAGGTCTTCTTTTACATCTATGAAATCTGCTACATCCTGTATAAATTTTTTGTAGTCCCTGGAAAATATTATATTGTGATGGGGAAGGTCAAATATTTTATCCAATCCCAAATAAAGCATAAAAGTGGAACAGGAAAAGAGTTTGCTTAAAAGTTTCTGGCGGGAATATTTTCTGCTAAATCCTTCAGGGACAAGTTTTGTCATAGAATATCCAAAATCAGCATTTAATATCACTTCATCTCCAAGAATTTTTTCCCCTTCTTCTAGTTCTATCCCCTTTGTCTTTCCCTTTTCAATTATTAAACTATTAACCTTTTTTGAATAATGAATTTTCCCACCTTCCTCTTCAAAAGCCCTTGCCATCTGGGAAGAGATTTCTGAAAGCCCTCCTTCTGTATGGTAGATCCCAAAACGGTGTTCAATATAAGGAATTATCATAAAAGCAGCAGGGCAACTCCAAGGGGACATTCCTAAATATTTTGATTGGAAGGTAAAGGAAATTTTTAGGGTTTCATCATCAAAATACTTCCCCAGTTCCTGATACATTGATTTTCCCAAGGAAAGATATGGGATTGCTGATAGGAATTCCTTTGAAAAAAAGGAGGAAAATTTTGAATAGGACTTTTGAAGGCAGGGATACATTTTTTCAAACCTTACCTTTTCCCTTTTCAAAAAATTCTCAAAGCCCTTGCCATTTCCAGGAAAGTTTTTTTCAATTACTTCTAACATCTTATCTTCTTCATCATAGATGTCTAGGGTTTTATCATAGAAATAGAGTCGGTACATGGGGGAAAGTCTAGTAAGTTTAAGATAGGAAGAAGCATTTTTATTGCATTCCTCAAAGACCTCTTCCAGTATTGATTTAAGCATTAAAAAGGTTGGACCTATATCAAATTTAAAGCCATCTCTTTCAAAATAACAATTTCTTCCTCCTGCCTTTCCTTCCTTTTCAAAGATATGCACTTCAAACCCCCTGTGAGCAAGGAGCATACCCGCTGCAAGCCCGCCAGGTCCTGCCCCTTCAATTAAAATTTTTTTTCCTTTTTCCATTTTTCCCCCTAAATTTTTAATTCATCTATATATTTTCTCATATCTTTTAAAAGTATTGCATCAGGGTTGCACTTTAAAACCATTCCATCCAGGTACATTAAACTTTTTATTATGGGAAACATACCCTTTTCAAACCTCATTCCTGAATTTACCCCAAGTTTTATGGTTTCCATCATTTTTTTTGTCAAACTGACCTGCGAAACTGTGGCATCCTTAAAATCCTTATACAAATTTATAAATTTTTTTTCAAATTCAGCATATTTTTTACCTTCAATGGGTTCCACTGCCATTTTGTTTAAATTTAAGGCACATTTTTCATAGTCGTATTCACTTAAGGACTCAAAAAAGAGCAAAAGCCCCTGGCTCAATCTGGTGGAAGCCCTGCTTATGGCACCAGTATCAATAAAATAGATTTTATCATCCTTTAAAACTAAATTTCCTGGATGGATATCTCCATGAAAGGTTCCCACCTTGAAAAGGTAAAAACCATGAACCTTGAAAAGTTTAAGGAGTGTCTCGTAGGGTAATTTTTTTTCGTTTAAAAGCTCATCAAATGTTTTTCCATCTATAAACTGGGATACCATCATATCAGAGTTTGAAATTTCCTTGTAAATTTCTGGAAAAGCAATATCGGAAAGGTCATATTTATCATTATTTAATTCATAAATGTTTTTAAGGATTTCCTCCCCTTCTATTTCTTTTAAAAGGTCTATTTCTTTTAGGGTATATTCCTCAATGTGGTCAATTATACCTTCAGGGTCAAAGACCTTTGAAAGCTTTGGATAAAAAAATATTATAAATTTAAAGAATTTTCTGATGGAATTTACATCTTTTATGAAGGATTTTCTAAAATCCTGCTTTATTATTTTCACTGCCACTTCTATTCCCTTATATTTACCCTTATGAACCTGTCCCACAGAAGCAGAAGCAATGGGTACCTCTTCAAGTTCTGAGAAAATACTTCTGTCTATTTTATTAAGTACTTTTTCAGGGGGGATATCATTGTTTAATCTATAAAGAAAGGAAAGTTTTTGGCACTTTTCCAGAGGAAGAAAATCCAGCCTCAGGGCTTGGAACTGTCCTATTTTTATAGCCAGAAGCCCCATCCTCTGAATTTTTTCAAGGTTCAGCTCCTTTTTGCCATAAATCATTTTTACAAGGTCAATAAATTAAAAAAGATTCATAATTTTAAAAACTTTAACAAAAAGTACTTCAGGCTTATTCCTTTAAAAAATCCATGGGTTCTCCTTCTCGGGCTATGTAAAATTCCTTTTGCATATAATAGGGGAGCATTTTTATTTTATGCCATTTTTCAGAGCAAAAACTTTCTGGTTCTGTGCCTTCAATAAATGCTTCTTCAAAGGTTTCTTTACATTCAGAAGTGGCTTTTTTTCCTGTAAGCCTATCAATGGTTACAAAATTTATTCCCTTGGGGACGGCAAATTCCCTGCTGTTTTCAAGACCTTTCTGAGCAATGTAGCTGGCAACTTCCATAAAAGCAGGAAGGGCTGCCCTGGCACCGGTCATTTTATAACCAATGGGGACTTTTTTATCATTTCCAACCCATACCCCTATAGTGTAGGTCGGTGAAAAACCAATAAACCAGGCATCGGTATGCTCCACAGTGGTGCCTGTTTTTCCTGCCAAAGGAAGGGGAATATCTTTTGCTTCTGCTGCCGTTCCTCTGTCAATTACCCCTTCCATAACATAATTTATCAAAAAGGCAACTTGGGGGCTTAAAACCTGCGTGATTTTTGGCTCATTTTTTTCAAGGGGAAGGTTTCCCTGTCTTATTTCTTCTATAAAATAGGGTTCAATTCTGGCTCCAAGGTTTGCAAAGGTCGTATAAGCAGATATAAGGTCTAAGGGTGTCACTTCTATGGTTCCAAGCCCTGCTGAAGGGAAAGGGGGGATTTCTCTGTCTATGCCACATTTTTTTGCCATCTCTATTACATCATTTTTATATGTTTCAAAGAGTTTTACTGCTGAAACATTATAGGACTGTTCAAGAGCTTCCCTTAAGGTAACTATCCCGTAGTATTCAAGGTAATAATTTTTTGGGGAATAAATTGGTTGATTTGGACCTGCATAAATTGAAACAGGGGCATCATATATTAAATCTGCAGGGGTTTGACCCTTTTCAAAAGCAGCAGCATAGGTAAAGGGTTTAAAGGCACTTCCTGCCTGCCTGTAGGCTTGAGTTGCTCTGTTAAATTCTGACTTATCAAAATCAGTTCCCCCTACTATAGCCCGTATTTTTCCTGTGGAATTTTCAAGGATAACCAGCGCGCCCTGTACTTTTGGCTCCACAGTCAAGTAAAGTACCATATTTTCATCAAATTTAACTCTTATAAGATCCCCTTCCTTTAAAAGATTTTTCAGGTCACTTACTCTGGTCCATTCAAAGCCCTTTTTATCAAGTTCAAATTTTTTATCCTTAATTTTTACCGTTGCACCCTCTTCCCTGACATCCATTACCAAACCCCAGAGGGGTTTTTTTATGGGAATTGAATTTAAATATCTCCAGGTGGGGTGTTCATAATCTTCCAATTTTGGAAATTGCTTTTTTATATTTTCAATTTCCTTCTTTTTAAACCCTTTTTCTTTTTCAATCTTTTCCAAAGCGTCAAATAAAGCAATCTCTGCTATTTCCTGAAGTTCTAAATCAATAGTAGTATAGACGGAAAGCCCTTCCCTGTAAAGTTTTTCATAACCATATTTATTATAGAGATATCTCCTCACTTCTTCACTGAAATATTCTCCCACCCCATAAGACTTGGATTTTAATCTCAAATTAAGGGGTCTTCTTATAAGTTCTTCATATTTTGTCTTTGAAATAAACCCGTTTTTATACATTCTTCTTAAAATTTCATTCCTTCTTTCCAGTGCCCTCTTCGGGTTTTTTGTGGGAGAGTCAATTTCAGGGGTTCTGATAAGCCCTGCCAGAAGGGCTGCTTCATCCAAACTTAAATCCTTAGGTTCTTTACTGAAATAAAAATCAGAAGCCATTCCAACCCCATAATTTCCATTTCCTAAATAGACCTGATTTAAATAAAAGGCAAGAATTTCATCTTTGGAGTATTTTTTTTCCAAACTAAAACTTAAAAGGGCTTCATTTATCTTCCTTTTTAAGGTTTTTTCACGACTTAAAAAAAGCATCTTTGAAAGTTGCTGGGTTATGGTAGAGCCCCCTTGAACAAACTTCCCCTTTTTTACATCTTCCATAAGAGCCCTTATAAGGGATTTTATGGAAATTCCGCTGTGCTTGTAAAAATCCTTGTCTTCTGCTGAAAGTATTGCTGTCTTTAAGGCAAAGGGTATGTCTTCTGCTTTAATTAAAACCCTTTTTTCAATTCCATAAAAGGCATAGGGTTTTCCATACCTGTCATATAAAATTGTGGTTTGCGGGGGCTTAAAATTTTTCAACTGTTCTATCTGGGGAAGGGAAAAACTCCTTCCTAAAAAATAACCTGCAATAACACCTGCCAGAATAAATAAAATTGCAAAAAATATAAATTTTTTCATAGTTTTTTCAGTTTTAGAAAAGGAAAAACCCTTTTCTCCATACAGATTAAATATATTTCAAAAACCCTGAAGGTTATTTTTATCATAACCTATATTATATAATATTTAAAAATTTTTTATTTAATTTTATTTAATTAGAATTTTAATTTCTGTCATTTCTTCAATTGCCCATCTTATCCCTTCCCTTCCAAAACCAGATTTTTTTACTCCCCCATAGGGTTG
>JBBFMJ010000061.1:0-8645 GCA_037478515.1 Thermoanaerobaculia bacterium | reverse complement strand
AAAATCATTTACATATGCTAAAGCATGGAAGTTCCATTTTATTCTGGCCTTTAAGCCCTCAAAGGACTTTAAATTTTTATAAATGGGCCGGACAAAAGAATCCTTTTGAACCTTAAGGATTGAAAGGTCTTTTCCTGTTCTTAAGTAATTTAGATAAGGATAGTATGCTTTAAGGTAAATGCTTTTATCTTCTACAAAAAATATTTTATGTTTTGATTTTATTAGAAAAGAAAAAAAACGGCTCTTTTTAAAGCCTTCCCCTTGAAACTATTTTTAGACTGAAAGCAGCAATTTCCGCTTTGCCTATCCATAAATCCAGTTTTATGTATTCCCTCTATGTCCCTTTCCACGCCTTTTTCATAATCATCCATAACTTACTTCCCCTTCAATATTATAACAAAAAAAATATTTGAAATAAAAATTTTAATTTGGATTTGACAAACATAATTTTCTGGAATATAATAATTAGGATACCTAATTATTTTTGGAGGTCATATGAAAAATTTTTTAATTATTTTTACCATCATCTTCTTTAGCTTTCCCATCTGGACAAAGGAAAGTTCCCTCTGCGTAGAATGCCACAAGAAGGTAACCCCCGGAATTGTGGAGCAACATTTAAATGGTAAAATGTCTAAGGCAGGGGTTGATTGTTCTGACTGCCATGGAAGTGAGCACAAATCTTCCAGTGATTTTTTGAAAGCAAAACTTCCAACGCCTTCAACCTGTGAAAAATGCCATCCGGAGCAGGTTAAACAATTTAAAGATGGAAAGCACAATTTGGGCTGGATTGCTGCTTCTTCTATGCCTATGTGGTCTCATCAGCCAAAGGCAGTGGTGGGAGGAGGGTATAAGGGATGTTCTTGGTGCCATAAAATTGGTGAAAAACCGGAAGGGGAAAAGTATTCCTACAGATATGGAAATGCCCAGTGCGATTCCTGCCATACAAGGCATTCTTTCAACAAGAAGGAAGCACAAAACCCTATGGCTTGCCAGACCTGCCATATGGGCTTTGACCACCCCCAATGGGAAATGTGGTCTACATCAAAGCACGGAACCATCTGGCAAATAGAAGGAAAGGACTCCAAAAGGGCACCCACCTGTCAGACCTGCCATATGGATGGGGGAAATCACAGGGTTATGACTGCTTGGGGATTTTTAGCTTTGCGCCTGCCAGAGGATGACCCTGAATGGCTAAAGGATAGAGTTACAATTCTTCAGGCCCTTGGAGTACTTGATGAGAATGGCAATCCAACTCAGAGATTGGAAGTAGTAAAAGCAGGAAAGGTGGCACGGCTTACAAAAGAAGAATTTCAAGAAGAAAGGGGAAAAATGCTTAAAATCTGTTCCAGATGTCACGGGGAAAATTTTGCAAAAAAACAGCTTGAGGCAGGGGATGAAGTTGTAAAGGAAGTGGATAAAATCTTTGCAGAAGCAATAAGGGAGGTAAAGGCACTTTACAAAGAAGGAATCCTCCAGAAGCCAGAAAAGTGGGATTTTGCCCCTGACCTTTTGCAATTTTATGAAGCCAAGTCATCAATTGAACAGGACTTATATTTAATGTTTTTAGAATACAGGATGAGGACATTTCAGGGTGCTTTTCATTTAAACCCTGATTATATGCACTGGTATGGCTGGGCTCCAATGAAAGAGACCCTCCAAAAAATCAAAGATGAAGCAAAAAAATTAAGGACAGAAAAGAAATAAACTTGACAATTTTTTAAAATTTTTTATAATTTTTTAATAAAAGATTGGAGGGATATGTGAAGACCTTTAAAGACTGGTTCATAGCCACAAGGCCCTGGTCTTTTGTTATGACCTTTTTTTCTATAACCCTGGGAACCATAATTGCTTCCTATGATGGGAAAGTAAACTTTTTTTACTATTTTTTATGTCTATTTGGAGCAATTTTTTATCACGCTGCTTCAAATCTAATAAATGACTATTTTGACTATAAAAAAAATATAGACCTTCCTGATTCCCCAACTGCCCATTACAGACCCCATCCAATAATAACTGAAAAATTTAGTTCAAAAGAAATCCTTTTATTTTCTCTATTTATGTATTTTTTAACCTTTCTCATTGGCATATTTTTTACCTTTAAAGTTTCTTATTTAATTTTAATTATAGGACTTCTGGGCTTTTTAATTTCTTTTTCCTACTGTGGCTTCCCCTTCTCTTATAAATACAAAGCCCTTGGGGAAATCCCAATCTTTTTTGCCTGGGGACCCCTGATGGTCTCGGGTGCTTACATAGTCCAGAGAGGAAAATTTTCAAAAGAAGCAGCACTTATATCTATTCCAATAGGAATTCTGGTCTCCCTGGTCCTTTTTGCAAATAATTTAAGGGATATTGAATATGACAAAAGGCAGGGAATAAAGACACTGGCAATTTTATTGGGACATAAAGGGGGCTTAAACTTTTACCTTGGTTTTATTGTTTTTCCATATTTAGCCCTGATTTTGCTTGCAATTTTTAAAGTTTTATCTCCCTTTGGGCTTCTGGCTCTTCTTTCAGTCCCGAAGGCATATAAATTATTTAAAGATTTTAGAATTAAAGTCCCCGATGGAGCAGATGCCATAACTTCCCAGCTTGTTGTATCCTTTGGATGTTTTTTGCTTATTGGGTTGCTTTTGCATAAGTTTATCATAAACTAAAAAGGCGGGCTCTGGGCCCGCCTTTTTTTTACTCCTTAATTTCAATCTTTTTGGGAATCTTTTCCTCTGCTTTTGGAATTTTAATATTTAAGAGTCCATCTTTGAAATTTGCTTCTATTTTATCAGCTACCACCTGAGTTGGAAGTGTAAAGGACCTGCAGAAGGAACCATAGGACCTTTCAACCCTGTGGTAGGACTCGCCCTTTTCTTCCTTTTCAAATTTCCTTTCCCCTTTTATGGTCAGGATATTGTCAGAGATTTCAATTTCAATATCCTTTTTGGAAATCCCTGGAACTTCCATAGTCACCACATATTCCTTTGGAGTTTCTTTTATGTCAACAGCAGGGGAAAAGGTCTGCGTGGAAAGTTCTTCACTTTCAGGGAATCTAAAGAAGTCAGAGAAAAACCTGTCCAAAAGAGAGGACATAGATTCCCTCATAGATTGAATTTCGGAGTAAGGTCTAAACTTTCTAATTGCCATAGGCGTAACCTCCTTTCTTTAAATTTTTTTCTCAATATAAAAGATAATCTTTATAACAGTATTGTCAAATATTTTTTTATTTACTGTTACCAGATTTTATAATGATATTGTTAATTCATTTATTTCTATTTCAATTTCTGCACTTTTTGCCAAAATTTTTTCTATTTTGAAGGATAAATATTTAGGTATGAAATCTTTTAAATTTATATTCAAGACCTTATTTTCCATATCCAGTGCAAGAAAATGGTATTTTTTTATAAAAGGAATAATAGAAATATAAGGAATAACCATAGAGGAAACCATTACTTTAAAATTCTTAATCTTTAATATAAAATTTTCATAGGCAATTTCTGGGATAAATATATGGACCGGGACTTCAAAGCCAAAAAATTCCCTTTCAAGGTCGATTTTTACACCTTCCTCCTCAATTTTGCACCTTAAATCTATCCCCTTCTTTTTAGCAAATTCTTCAATTGTTTCTTCTGGAATCCTTATTTTTCCGCCTTCCAGTTTTATTTTCATAGGATATAGGAAAGTCCAAAGCCAATCTGGGCAAACATCATCATCAAATACATATGTGTCCAGGAGGGATGGTTTTCAGTTCTGGCAAGGTCTTCAGGGTCTTTTAAAATTAAATAAACCGTATAAATTCCCCAGACGGTCAAAATTGCACTTAAAATCAAAAGAAGAAAGGGGTTTCCAGTTAAAATTTTATGTGAAGGGTTAGAGGGGTCCTTTAAAAATACTCCTATGGGGATGAAAAGCCAGGGGAGGATAAAGAAAGGTGAAATAATCTTGCATGCCTTAGCTGGACCATAAATTATAGGAAGGGTTCTACATCCACCAATTTTATCCCCTTCCATATCAGAAAAATCCTTTGTGGAAGAAGCACCGATTAAAAATAAAAAGAAGATAAACCCAATAAAGGATGCTTCAAAATTAAAAACCGATGCCACAAAGGCCCATCCAGCAAGTTTAAGTAAAAATCCTCTTGGTATTGCAATTGTCAGATTTGCAAGGACTCCATATTTTTTTGTCCTTCCCAAAAAAGGAGCAGAATAGATAAAGGTAAAAATCATACCCAAAATATAAATCCAGAATGCCTGATGCGTCAAAAGGGGTGCCTTTAATTTTTCCATAAATGAATTATAGGGATATGGAACAACCAGATAGGTGGGCAGAATAGCCAGAAAATATAAAATATAAGTTAAAATCCACGCTTCTTTCAAAGTGATTTCCCCTGTAATAAGGGGTCTTTTTGGCTTATTTTTCCTGTCAATTTCAAGGTCATAAATCTGGTTTAAAATATTGGAAGCAGCATTTAAAATGGAAGCACATAAAGCACCCAAAAGGATTGTCAAAATTAAAGATAAAGAAACATTTCTCTGGGGGTCTGGATTATGAACAGAGCCAAAGGCACAGATGGAGCCAGATAGAATTCCCAAAAGGGGCGGAATTAGAGTAAAGGGTCTTGTAAATTTAAAGTAAAGTTTTATTTTATCAAAGCCCAAAGGATACCTCCTATAGCAGAACCTATTACTGTATTTGCAAAATTTGAAAAGGAGTGCTCCCACTTTCCCAATCTTTTTATATATGATTCTGAAATGGAGCCAAAAAAACCAGAAAATGTGCAGATAAGGGTAATTTTAAGGTCTATAAATTTTAAAAAGTATAAAATCAAATTTGAAATTAGGGGAAATAGTAAAGAGCCAAAGAGCCCTTCCAGAGAAACTGCCCCTTCCTCCCCTCTTTTTGCCTTTTTAAAATTTAATGGATTAAAGGTGCTTTTTCCAAAGAGTTTCCCAAACTCTGTCCCAGCAGTGTCAGATAATGCAGTGGAGACGGCAGACAAAAATAAAACTTTTATTAAAAACTGGTCAGGATGGCTTTGAAAAAATATGCTTAAAAATAAGGGAAAAATCAGATTTGCAATTACATTTGAAGCCCCTCTTCTTCCCCCATCTTTTTCTTCAATCCCCAAATTTTTTTTCTCCTCAAACCCCCAGAAAGTTAAGGCTGTTCCAATTATAAAAAATAAAATTATTGAAAGGAAGCCAAAAAAGGAAGAAAAATAAAAAATTATTGTTCCAAAGACAAAACCAGAGGTAAAGGCAGAAAATTTTATAATTTTTAAAAGATAAATTGAAAAGGAAAAAAGAAAGACCAGCAAAATTGAAAAAATTAAATGCTCTTTTGGAGGAAAAATAAAGGTTTTTATAGGGGTTAAAATATAAAAGAGAAAGGAGGAAAAGAGGGGAACCGAAATATTATCTATAAGAGGAATATTTAAGGTTTCTATGAAGGCAGTAATAAATGTAATTAAAATTATAAGAAATGGGCTTATTTTAAAATTAAAATAGAGGGAAAATAAATAGACAGAAAGCACACCAAAGATTAAAAAACCTAAAAAACCCCCAAAGGATTTTTCACTATTATAAAACAATTTCTTCAAAGGCAAAGTTTTCCCAAAGATTGTAGCAAATCCATCTCCAAAAGCCATAAGTGCCCAGGAAGCCCCAACAATAAAATCACTTTTTGGATATAAAATTATCAAGGCAAGGACACTTAAAGGATAAATTAAAATCCCAGGGTCTTTCTTTTTTCTAAAAATTGAAGGAAATAAAAATGGCAGGATAAATAAATTAAAAAGGAAGGCAGAAAGAGCACAAAGGGCTGCACCATAAAAATTTAAAAATTTCAGGGCTAAAATAAAAAAACCCATTAAAATATGAATAGTTTTTCTTAATAAATAATTTTCAGATGTATTTGATTTAAAAACCATCCTTTAGTATATCAAAAATTTAAAAACATTTAAAACTAATTTATGTTTTTTGAAAAAAATTTAAAAATAAAGTATAATATTAAAATGATTATAATTTTTGTTTTATTTATTTCAATTTTTGGTTTCTCACAATATTGTTCTGTTGTAAATTATAATCCTGCACCTTCAATTATTCATCAAGCAATTTCACTAACCGATATTGCAGGTCAGCAAACTATTTTTTTTGATTTAACTTGGGGAGGGGCAATAGGGTCTGTTTCCTATTTGGGCTATGAATATATTTGGAATGATGAGGCAAATGGCCTTTTTCAAAGCTTCCTCCATTCAAATTTAGGAACAAACCAAGATTGGTGTCCTGCCCAGGCAGGGGATTTAAATAATTTTGCTTCACCTGTAATGGGCGCAGCTTGCAATCAGACACCCCTATTTAGGATGAATACAGGTATGCTTGATTATTTTTCAAATCAATCGGGAAGAAGCCCAGCTTTTGGTGTTTTTAATGGTAATATATATCTATCTCCAAACGCATATTTTACACCATATGTTCTTCAATCAATTGCTACTTTTGTTCCAAATCCCTTTGCTCCTCCTTCATATTATCTTAGGATAGATCAGGCAGTTACAAATATAAGTGAATCAGTTGGCTATGGAAATGAAAACCTAATTTGGACATTTGACATATCTTTAAAAAGTCCTTCTAATTTTAATTACTTTTCTTTCTTTCCATCCTGTACGCAATTAAATAAATGCTCAGCTTCTTCGACAAATTATCTTTTGGCTGGACAATATATTGATTCTACAAAAACCATCGGTATAGCAACCCTTATACTTCCCACAGATAATTGGAATTCGGCAAATTCAAATGTGTGGGTTAGTCAGGGATTAAATTCAACAGATGGATATGTATTTACTAACATTTATATTGAAAATCAATCTTTGCCAACAGGATCAGCAAAAAAATATTTTATTTATGTTCTCGTAGGACCGTGGCAAAACGCCTTGAATTTTGCCAATTCTTTATGAAGATTAGAAAATGCCATTTATAAAAATATTAATTAATTTTTATGCAATTGCAATTAATAGTATTATTTTTTCTGCCGTTTGCACTACAACAATATTTAATCCGGAACCAGGAGTTGAGCACCAAGCATTAAAAATTGTAGATCCAGCTGGAGAACAAGAAGTCCTATTTGATATGACTTGGGGCGGTTCAATTGTTTCTTTAAAATATCTTGGCCAAGAATATATATGGGGCGTCAAATCTGGAGGGCTTCTTCAATTGGCTATACACCACTGCACAAATTCAGATTGTAGTCTTGATTACAACCCTACGCAAGCAGGAGATTGGTATAATGGGGCTACGGTACTTGGCGCAGCATGCAATCCAACTCCCCTTGCAAGGATTGATACAGGAACACTTGATTTTAGCCGTAATTCAACAGGGCTATGCGTATCATTTGGTGTTTTTGGGGGAAATATTGAACTAAACCCTGCAGGGTATTTTACTCCATATGCTATCCAATGCATTGTAACATTTGTTCCTAATCCAAGAGGGACTCCGCAATATTACCTTAAAATAGATCAAACAATAACAAATATAAGCGATTCTTTTACTCAAGGGAATGAAAATTACGCCTGGGGATTTGATCTTGCTTGTTATGCTCCTTATTCATTTGCAAATTATGCTATGGATCCTCAATGCACTCAAACAAACAAATGCAATGCTAATGAAACACCCTATCTTATAGGAGGAATGTATCAGGATACACAGCTTACGCATGGAATAGCTATTTATACATCACCTCAAATTTATTGGAATACATATAATTCGAAACTATTTGTAGGTCAAACCTCTGATAATATAAATCAAAATCAATCTACACATATAATGGCAGCTAATCAGGCCATACCTCCCGGCGGATTTAAAAAATTTATATGGTATGTATTGGTGGGAAGCTGGGCAAATGCTTCCCAGTTTGCAAAATGCTTTATAAATCCTCCAAACCCAACTATTAGTGGAATAAATCCTTCTTGTGATTCTGCCTTATTATCTACTCAATCTTTTCAAAGCTATCAATGGAAAAGGAATGGTTCTATTATTTCTGGTGCAACAAATCAAAATTATCTTGCTACACAAAGCGGTTCATACACTGTGCAGGTCTCAAACGATCAAGGATGCATAAAAGAATCTCCAGAATTTAATTTAACAATTTACTATACTCCACCTCGCGTTGGAGATACTCTTATGCTTTTAAAAAATGGCTCAAACCTTGAATTTCATTGGCAGAATATTTCAGGTGCAACATCTTATACTGTTTACCGCGATACTTCTCCTTCTGGCAATTTTTCAATTGTTGTAGGAAATTCTACAAGTGGAACAACTGGATTAACTATTCCAATGCCTATTGGCACAAAAATCTATTTTCTTGTGGCTGCAAAAAATAATATATGTGAAGGACCGAAAAAATGAAATTTATTGATCGTATTAAAAAAGCAATATCAATTTTATTTTGATGGGTAAAAACAATATCGGATATTCATTACAAGTAGAAGATACCATTCTAAGTTATTGCGGATCCATTTGTTCTAAAAGCACGGTGGAGCTCAACAAACATTCTTATAACATTATAAGAATCTATGAAGATGGATTCGTTCAAGTTTCGGAAAAATTGTTAGAATCGGATAAAGAGGTTCCGATAGGGAAATATTGGATTCGGGCCAGATATGG
>JBBFMJ010000060.1:0-8668 GCA_037478515.1 Thermoanaerobaculia bacterium | reverse complement strand
CCTGGCAGATTTTCAATACTTTTAATCTCCAAAAGATCCAGAAAAGTAGGAAATAAATCTATCAGGGAAACAGGATAACTCTTTTTTTCAAATTTTGAACTGGGATAATAAAGCATTAAAGGAACCCTTAAAGTGGAATTATAGGTAAGGTAGCCATGGGTTGGCTCATTATGTTCATAAAGCCCTTCCCCGTGGTCTGAAAATATACAGATTATACTATTTCTAAAAAGGTTTTTTTCTTTTAAATATTTTAAAAATTCTCCAATTAAAAAATCCGAATAAGCCACCTCTCCAGCATATAAATTATTTTTATATTTTTCTTTAAAGGGTTGAGGGGGTTCATAAGGAAAATGAGGTTCAAAGATATGCAAAAAAAGAAAAAATTTGGAATCCAGATTTATTTTTTGTTTTAAAATTGATATGGTATTTTCACCCGACCTATTAGGTAAAAAGCACTTTTTAAATTTACTGCAAGGAGAAAAATTATCATCATAAACATCAAAACCCTTTGAAAACCCATAATCCCTTGAAAGGGTTGAAGAAGAGACAAAAGCATAGGTTTTAAACCCATTTTCCTTCAAAACCTCAGCAAGGGTCTTTATTTCTGGTTTTATTTTTCCAGAAAGATTTTCCCTTATTCCATTATCCTTTGGATAGAGACCGGTAAAAACAGAAGCATGGGCGGGGGAAGTCAGAGGACAGGTGGTAAAGGCATACTCAAAAAAAATTGAATTTTTAGCAAACCCGTCAAGGTTTGGAGTGGAAACATTGTCAGGATTTACTATACTTAAATAATCATACCTTAAAGTATCAATGGAAATCAAAATTAAATTCCAGTCCTTTGAAGCAAAAATAATTCCTGATAATAAAAGAAAAATAAAAAAGAAGGAGGGCTTTTTGAAGCCCTCCTCCCTGCTGAATATCTTTTCGATTTTTTTAATCGCAGATGTTATCACTGCTATCCTGAGAGGTTATTCCACAGTATCCAGCAGCACTCCAGGTCCTTGAACCGGTGGAAGAAAAGCCAGGGTGTCCACCTACATTGGAAGAGTTAACCCAGACGATATTATACCAGACGGAGGTCTGGCCTGTGCTGTCAAAAGAAGTGGAACCGGTATTTCCACCATTTGCCAGGGCACAACCAGCATATCCAGTCCAGGTTCCTATATTATTGTAGAGGATGGAAACATGATCGGAAGAGCAACTTACATTGTCATAAGTTACATTTATAGTATTTCCAGCACCCTTTGTAAATTTTGCAGCATTTGCACCCTGATGCATTACTGGTGGAGGTGGAAGAGGTCCGCCACCGCAGTTTGTATAATTACATTGTGACAATTGAACATTTAAAGACCCATTGTTTAAATCAGCTGAACCACCAATATTTTCTGTTACTCTAATTGTATAGGTTCCCGATCCTGAATAGTATGAAGCAACATTGTAAGGATTGGCATCTGCCTGACCATAATTCTTTAAGGTATACCATGTTCCAGCAGCGTTCTTGAGTTCAACCTTTACATTGTTTGTCCAGTTAATAGATGCAGAAGGATTTGCAACTATGCTTACATAATCCACATAACCTCTTCTGGTTGATTGAGTTGAAGAAACACGGAAACGGATATATAAAGTTGACTGCCCTTCAGCACCAGCACCCAAAGCAGTTTCCAAACTACACTGCCAGGTAGTAGAGGCATTAAAGGAGGCAACTTGTGTCCAGGTTGAACCATTTGTGGAGTATTCAAGATAAATAGTAGCTTGTGTAGAGCTTACTGTCCAGTGGTACCTTACCCTAACATTTGTCCAGCCCACTGTTGAAATTGGATTAGTAAGGGTTGCTGTATTTGCAGTTCCATTTATTTGCAGATATGAATCAGAAGGTGGAGGTGTGCTGGTGCCACATTTTGCAACGGAGGCAAGCTGTCCAGAGGTTACAGTCCAGTTGCTTAAGTCGGCAAAATCATCGGGACCAAATAAAACAGAGTTATTTGGAGGTGCGGTATATGTATAAGTATAAGAAAGGGTTGCTGTATCAGCTGCAGGAGATGTAAAGGCAGGTGAAAAGTCAGCGCTCTGGGAGTTTTTGCTGGCTGCTGCTGGATTTGCAGTTCCTGTTTCATTATAGGTTGGGTTTACCATAATTGTAATGAATGCGGTCTTGTTGGGATAGGAATAGCCAGTAGATACAATATTTGTCAGGTCGAAAATTAAAGTACTCGGACAGGCAGCACCTGCTGGGATTTCAAACATCCATTTATCTGAAATATTGGTGTTTTTGCTTGCCACTGGAATATTTCCAAAGTTTCCTGGGTTTCCAGTAATGGTTGGAGTAATCGTTGAGGCAGGATTGACTGAGAGGTTTGCCTGTACATTTGTGGCATCCAAAACGCCAGTATTTTTTAATCTAACATAAATATTCCATTGTTCTCCTTTTTCAACATACTGGTCACCATCTCCACAAACTTGAGTAAGTACTGGCTGGAATGTGGAATCATATTCAATCATTGGCTGGGCTGCAGTCCAGGTACCGGTTGAAGAGGTTGCGTCGGTCCTGTTGACGCAATTTCCATTGTAATCTGTAACTCTAACATTATAAGTATGCGTTTGGGCAGTGGGTTTTGTAATGGATAAGGTTTGAGATGTAGCACCGGGTATGGGATTTCCATCTTCAAGCCACTGGTAGGTATAAGGGAAATATCCACCGGTCACATTGGCAGTAAAGTTTAAATAACTGGTTGCATAGGTTGTAGAGGTTCCATCTGGAGTTACATCCACAACCATATTACAAGAGCAAGCAGGCAGAGAAAGGGTCTTCGTATCACACTGTCTGTTCTGCCCTAAATTATTTATAGTGACAGTATCCACACCAAATCCAGCATAATTATATGCGCTATCGGAACCCAATCTAAACCTTACCTGGAAATAATTGTTTGCCGTGCCTGTAAGGGCTGTTGCAGCAACAGCTGTCCAGGTTGAAGCGGTAGAGCTGGACCAGGCATATACATTTCCAGAATCCAGAGGATTGCAATAACCAGTACTTGGATTAAAGGCAACCATACCAGTTAAATTAAGAGAAGTCCAAGTAGAAGAAGATAAATTTTTATAATAAACAGCGCCACCATCATAGGTGCCTTCTATTTGATAGGCACGATAGAAAGCAAGGGTTGGCGTGGTTGAAGAACCATATAATATTGGGGAGAGCAAGACCGAATCGCTATAGGGACTGTATGTTTGTCCTGCAGTGTTGAAGGCATTATTTCCAACCCAGGCGCCATACCCACCACTGGCATTTCCGCAGGCAGCACACCAGTGGAAATCATTTACATAAGCCTCTGAGCATACCCCATCATCATCACCAGGTCCTACCTGAACTGTCCATCCAGCACCAGGACCTGCATTAAAGTCCCAAGTTCTGTTGTATGAAACTGGTGGGCTTAATGGATCCAGGTCTAAGAATAATTGGAATGTTTGAAGCGTCCTGGAACCAGTAAAGTCCTTCCCAGTTATATTTACAATAAAGGTTGCCGTGGGTGGATTTTCCCAGTCAGTACAATTGACTGTTGGAGCAACATGGAAAGTAAATCTATCTGATGTTGGGTTTGTTGCACTGGCACCTGCATTTACCGTTCCATATCTTGCAGTGTTGTCAATGATACAGTCAATTAAATTTGGAGTGGTTGTGTCAATGGTTACAACCACATCTTCTACAGCATAGGACATATTGTTTTGAATTGTTATATCCATAACTATTGTTTCATTTGGATCTGCATAAACATCTCCATCTCCATTGGAACCAGTTTGTGGAAGTGAGTTGGAGACATATATGAAGTCACCCATAGAAGAATAGCAGGCAGTCAGTGCTTCATCTGTTCTTGTACAGGGACTGCCAGTTCCATCGTTGGCATCATTATAGGTAACAACCAGTGTATCATAAGGCAGGGCATAAATCTTTCCATCATTGGGATTTCCATTTGAATTGAAACTTATTGGAATACTCCCTTTAAAGGTTGGGGCAGTTCCTGTCAGCGCAAAGGTCTCACTGTCTCCAGTTCCCACTGCTGTAACGGTTACTGAAACTGTTGAGGCATTGGAATCCAGGACTGTTATTTCTGCAATATCTCCATCACAATCACTGTATATCCACTCATTAAACATTGGAACACCACACTGACCACCGGTACATCCACCTGTTTGGGCACCAGCATGGTATTCATCCCATACAAAGTAATCATCATCAAGTTCAATACCAAGCGTAGAAGCAACAGTTCCACCTGTTAGCAGGTCTGCATCTAACCATACATGACCTGCTGACCAATAATCGGTAGAATCAGATCTGTCAGAGATGGCATCTGGATTTAGCCATTCAAGGATAATTTGACAATCTGCACTATTTGCTAAATCATCGCAGGTAGTACCAGCTGTAGTGCACCAGGTAAAATCATTATCTAAAAGATACCAGAAAAGATACAAGGGGAAGAAATAATATAATGTTTCTCCAGTCGGAGGAACTGAATTTAAATTCCACCAAGGATCAAAACCCCATCCCCAGGCACCTGCATAGCTAGTACCTGTAACAGCATCTGCCCTGTACCAGAAAGAAGTTCTTCTGTGTGCCCAGTACCAGGGCTGACCAGTTCCTGCATGGATTCCAGTATTTACAGGACCCCAAACAGGCGTATATAAAGTTTGCACACAGTTTGCCGGGAAGTTTGTAGTGCAAGCAGCAGTTTTGTGAGTATGCAGCGCTGTTCCACTGGTACAATTGCAACCATAGTTGGAAGGTGCAATTCCGCAAGTAGTTAAAAGGGTAAAACTGCAGGAAGTCATTCCAGTCCAGTTTCTCGCTGTCCAGCCTTCAGCAGCCGTATGTTGGTAACACCTTGCCTGCTCTGTTACATAATCATTGGTTTGCAACAGGTGATTTACCTGAATTACATTGCTTGTGGTATATCCATCGGCAGGAGATGTAATTGTAAAATTAAGGGTATAACCCGTAAGCCCTGGAGCACCGGTTGCATAAAGGGCAAAGTTGGCAGTGCCTATATCTGCTTGGTTTACCCTTCCCACATAAACTGGATTTGTACTCAATATTTGAATATAAGATGCCCCAGTTCCAGTAATATTTAACTGTACATAAGCATCAGTCAAATCTGCACCTGTGTAATTTGTAAAGGCAAATACATATTCTATATATTCACCATTATCTAGATATGGTGTGTAGTACTCTGTTTGATAGTCAGCAGCATGCTCAAAGGGTGGAGGAGTTGCTGCTTCATCACATCCACCTATCAAAGCCCATCCATAAAACTCCACATTTGCCTGACAGTCCACAGTTGCTGAAGTTTGAGGATTTGTATCCCCATCATTGTAAGTTACAGTTATTGTTGCACCATTGGTAACTTCCAGATAGTCATTTAATGGATTGACTGTCCCAGTTCTTGTTTGTATTGATGCTGTGTAAACATTATTTGAACCTGTAAAGGTTGTCTGGAGTGAATCCCCATTTGAGGAGGTTATAAGTACATTGTTGCTTACAAAAGTAGCATTATGGGCATCATTGGGGTCCCTTACAGTAATATTGACTGTATCAGCACAGGTATATTCAAATTTATCTACATTTACACTTGCAGTCCCCACTATATCACCTGCAGCAAGCAGGGAATAGGTCTGTCCTTGATAAGTTGGGTCATTTTGAGTTACCGTCTGCGCAATAACTCTTATAGTATAAAATCCTGTTTCCACTTCTGCTGGATTTATGACCACAAGTTCTGTTGGGTTGATGGTATCCCAGGTTGTTGGATTTGTGGTAGACCACTGATTTGTAAATCTGTTTCCTCTGTATTCTTTACCTGTCGGAGAGATAACCTGTAAGTTTAAATCATTTATCAAAGCTCCATTTCCTGAAACAGGTGGGTCATACCATACAAGAGCAACCCTTAAGGGCCATACGCCACTCTTGGATACCTTTATGGTATATACATCCGGACCGGGATGTCCATTTCCACCAATTCCTTGAGATGTTGAATAATCCCAGACCTTGAGTCCAGGAACTAAATTACTGTTTCCTGCAAGAGGCAGCACATTCTTTAATATGGGAACACCATACCCCCAGAGGTTCCCAACTCTTTGATAGGCCGCCTGCCCAGTTCTGCTTCCCACATTGGTAACTGGATCTGTTGCAGCAATGAGGGCTGCCTTTACAAGGGGACCAGTAGGAGTGAAAGCATTAGAAGCATTCAAACTACCAGTAGGATAAAAACCCTGTGCAAAATAAGATCTTACAATTTCAACAAGCCCTGCGGTAAAGGGTGCTGAAAAAGAAGTACCAGCAGCATTCGAGCAAACACTGCATCCCACTGTGGTATTTGATGTGCTATAGCAGGAAGCACTTGAAGATTTTGTAGCACCTGTGGGCAGAGTACCGCCCTGTTGACCAGGAGCCATAAGTGTTGGACCCATTCTGTTGTTTGTTTCGGGTCCTCTGCTTGAAAAGGAGGTTAAAGTATATAAGTTGGGAAGCTGATAGACAGCTCCAACGGTAATATCATTTTTTGCAAGGGCAGGAGCTCCGATGGGGGTGGTGTCTCCATCGTTTCCTGCTGAAATTGTAAAAATAATCTGTTTTTGGTTCCCATAAAGAACATTATCTACATTATAAGAAGTAGTATCATAAGTGGTTCCACCATAACCATAGGATTTGTTTATAACCTTTGCCCCAGCATTTATCAGGGCTGTATGGCCAGTAGTTTCGCCAGCTGTTGTGGAAACATTATATAAACCAAGCTTTGCATTTCTTGCAACACCATCGAGGTCTGGCCATCCATCAGCACTGGCATCTGTATTGTATGCACAGGAACCAGCGGGTATTCCAGTTGGGTTTGTTGACGCATTATAATCGGAAGGGTTACCTGCAATGTTGCCTGCTGTCTGGGTACCATGGTTTACTCCAGTAGTAGTAACGCAATAAGTATCGGGGGTATTGCTTGCTTCTTGACCTGAATAGACAACTTTTCTGTGTGTAGGATTGCTGGAATTCCAGGTAAATGGCGTCGAACAATTTGTAGCAAAGGCGCTATTTGCTGTCTGGAACTCTCCGTCCATAACACCAGCAATCTGACCCCTTCCATCAACTCCTACTCTCCAGTAAGGTCTATCCCCTGCCGCTTTAAACCTGGCTTCCTGCATAGAAGAAGGAGTTATTTCATTGTGGAAAATTAGTGGGGAAACTTCTTCAATTGTTATTATTCCTTCAACCTGAGCAAGGGCAGGAATAGAAAATCTATTTATTCTTACATAATACAAATTAAGCCAGGAAGCAGTTTCCCTACCTATTATATTTCCACCCAAATTTGTTATTTCCCAGGAAATATCAACTCCAGGGAAAGCTAAAACCCTTATTTCAAATTCATCAAGCCCTGCAAGCTCCAGAGGGAGTTTTACCCTGCCAAGGTCTGGGTTAATTTTATAAGCAGGAAGGTAAGGACCAAGCCATTTTATACCTTTTAAGCTTTCCCACTGCTCAGCTATTGCTCTGGACATATAAGCATAGTAAGTTAATTTGCTGACGGGACCTAAAAATTTAATACCATAACCTTCCAGTTCTCTCATTATCACATCGGGATCTGGTTGAGCATATCTTCTATCCAGTTTAACAATATAATAACCCATTGTTTCATTTTCAGGTGCTTTTGTCATTGAGAGCCCACTGGATTTGCTCTCATCCCACCAGCTTCTTATTTGATTTAAGAAATTTTCATAGTAGTAAGGAGATTTTGGATTTATGCTGAATGAACCAATCCCCAGTTCTATTACATCATCATCTAACTGCTCTTCCGGCACAAACTGGAAAAACTGCCCGAGGGCAAAATCCTGAGGTCTTTCCATTGGCTGCATTTCTGCAGGATAGTCATCCCAGATTGCTCTTCCGTTCCTTAAGGGTTCGTACATTTCAAGATTGGTTGCTGTATCTGTTGGACCTGCCTTGTCCATCTTTGATTCATCAAAAGGTAATGGCTTTTGATATTTCCATACAGTTCCATCATCAAGCACAACTTCATCAAATTCCATTGCTGGCTTTGATTGAATTGCTGATTTGGCAGATGCGCCTGTTTGTCCCTTTGGTATTTTCTTTTTCTTTTCAATTTTTTGAGTATTTTCCAGAACGCCATTCGGTTTAATTGCATTAATGTCTTTTGCTGGTTTCATTTGCTTTTCTTTCGTGTTTTCTGTTGTGCCAGAAAGGGTTGGCATAATTAAAAGAAAAGCAAAAAACAGGAGAATGAAAACTTTTTTAAACTTCATACAAACCTCCTCATTTTTATCCAAAAAATTTTACCAAGGTAAAATACCCTTGTCAAGTGAAATTTAATCATCAAAAAAATATCTGCAATTTTTATGCCAAATTTTTAAAAATAACTTAATTTATGAATATTACGCAACTTTTAAAATATGCCCTTTTTTTCTGATTTTTTGGTTCTGTGTAATAAGGTAACAATTTCAGGAAATAAAAAGGAAAAAAAGCAAAAAAATGACATTTTTTTAAAGGTTAAAATATAAAATTCTGTCAAAAATTGGCAGTTTTTTATAATTTTATTTCTTTAATTGGTTCAAAATGGGAAGTAAAGTGTTTTAAATTTTTCGGCTCATAGATTACTTTAAACCCAGAAATCTC